>NZ_BALG01000071.1 GCF_000315235.1 Paenibacillus popilliae ATCC 14706
GGAGGCCACCCATGGCGTGCAGGTTTATTTTGCTGACCCAACGAGGTTCCAATGAAAACGCCAATGGCTTGTCCCCAAAGGGACGGATTTCGCCTAGATTACAGATGAGGTTTTGGAGAAAGCTCTTTACCTGATCAATCAACGACCACGAAAATGTTTGGGCTGGAAGTCCGCTCACGAATCCTTTGCAGAGGAACTGTCGCACTTGGCTTGACAATCCGTCGTTTATAGAAGTAAAGGGCATGGAGAAGGGATTCCATATTCCAGAACCATGGTACATCGCTGAGTGTCAGTTTGATGAAAAGCAAAAACAAATTTATTGAAGAGGACAAGAAGCTGTGGCGTATCCTGTCCTTTGGCTAGTACGCTATTGCTTGGCGGTATCTTATGTGCACTTATCTTTGTAGCCTGTATTAGTACATGGATTTGGTTTCAAGCCTTAAAGCTTGAAGCCTATTTTTTTTGGAAAATGGATGACTGGAGCGTCTACACTTGTCTGGACAATAACTGTAAGCTCACGTAAACTGAGCGTAGTTAATTTTTTTCAACCAATGCAGTCCAGTCATCGTCTAGAACCTAGAACCTAGAACCTAGAACCTAGAACCTAGAACCTAGAACCAAGGAGGCAATCACAATGCCGAATATAGCAACAAACAAAAACTATCAGATCAGCATGGGAAATATTCGGTCGATGCCCCCAATGAGTTATTTTGGAACAAAGATCCTGTTTGTGATCAGTGGGAGCCTGGCCGTGAACGGTACGGCTCGTGATTATAAGCTGCAGGCCCTTTTGGAATAAATTAACTCTACTACACTATAGTATATAAAGACATGATTGTAAATATAAATGTTAATAACTTACGAAGATGAAAGGATCAATAATAATGTCCTTTAATTTCGGATATCTGCGACCATCCCGGCATGATGCCGGTAGGTTTCGGCCCGTATCCCTCGGGCCATCTTCAGGCGGTTAAAACATTAAGCCTTGATATCATCACTCCAACATCCCCGCGGTAGCGGTGGCCGACTGTCATGAGTCTGTCCATACGCCGTGTAATTTTGTACCACTGTGACTGAGCAGCGATTACCTTCAGCACCTCCTAGGCACATTACCGTTTTTTACCGTAACTGATAATCATGATAGGTCAATATCAAAGGTGAGAGCTATCGCATCAAAGATTAGAAAAAGGCCGGCTTCTTCCGTCCAGATTCAATCGTGATGTTTCACACTGGCTTGCGTACAATGGAAGTGTGCAACCTGGCTCCCGGAGATATTCAAATTGGAAAACGCAGCGGCCAGCTTACGGTCCGATCCGGAAAACGGAAGTAGCCAACTGGCTTTGAGAGATGTCCATCTGTTCGTTCCCCACTTGCAAGACTTCCTAAAACAGCACCGACACCACAAAAAAGCAACAACTGGCAAATAAAACAACCAACGCTTGGGCGATGATGGGCCCAAGCGTTGGTTGTTGTTAAGTGAAACGAGAAAGCTGGTATCTTATTGTGCTTGTACGAATTCAGCCGCTTTGATACCAGCTTGGCGGCCGAAGATAATGATCTCGGCAACGGAGTTGCCGCCGATACGGTTTTCACCGTGCAAACCGCCGGTAAGCTCGCCTGCTGCGAACAAGCCAGGAATAGGTTGACCGTCTTTATTCAACACTTCTGTGTTCGTATTGATTTTCACGCCGCCCATAGTGTAGTGAATCCCAGGGGCAATTTTGATGGCATAGTATGGCGCGCCAGACAAGTCGTTGTCCATCGCAGTCGTTCTGCCGAATTCAGCATCCTCTTTATTCTTCACTGCGCTGTTCCATGTATCCAGTGTGGCTGTTAGCTGCTCTGCCGGAACACCCATTTCTTCGGCTAAAGCCTCGATCGAATCGCCCTGAATAACAAAGCCCATTTGTTCATACTGCTGAATCGCTGTCGCGCGGGATTTTACACCGGAATCAAATACAAGATAAGCTGATTTTTCAGGCAGCTTATTGATTGCGGCAGTGACATTGTCACGAGTATCCAGCTCGTTCGTAAAACGTTTGCCCTCGCTAGAAACCAGGATCGCTCCTTCACCACGGACCACTTCCCCGATAAGATAGGATTTGTCCTGCTGTACCGTAGGGTGAACCTGGATTTGATCCATATCTACCGTGACACCGCCGAGCTTTTCAATCATCGTAATGCCGTCACCGGTGCTGCCCTCTTGGTTTGTTGTGACAAGACCTTTCAGATCGGAGCGAACCTCGGCAATCATATCCATGTTAGAGCCATAACCGCCGGCTGTCACAACGACAGCATCCGCTGCAATATTTTTCTCGTCCTGCCCGTCGAAGAGGACCTTTACACCGTTTACTTTGCCATTCTGCTCCGTAATTTCCGTCACGCCTGCATTTACAAAAAGAGGAATTTCTTTCTCTTGAATGTTTTTCAGCAAGCCGTTGACAAGATATTGACCTACCGCTGAGCCGTCTTCAGGACGGTGTGTGCGTTTTTCGCTCATCCCACCTGTAATTGTGATATTGTTCAAAGGAATCCCGATCGAATCGAGCCAATCAATCGCACTTGCGGAATTGTCAACGAAGAAACGAAGCATTTCTTTGTCATTCGTATCATGACCGCCTTGCAAGGTCTCTTCGTAAAATGAATCATTGCTGTCCTCAATGCCCTGCTCTTGTTGGAACTTAGTTTGGGAAGCATTCATACCGGAAGATGATTTCATCGTATTGCCGCCGGCAATCGGCATTTTTTCGAAAATAACCGGGTTCATGCCTTTTTCTTTTGCCTCAAGTGCAGCAGACATTCCGGCACCGCCTGCGCCGACAATGATGATATCATAGCTATCCTTTAATTCATCGATGGGTGTATAGCTGGATGTAGAAGCTCCCGACACGGCTTCCGTTTCTTCGGACTCCACCGGATTTGAATTGTCCTGACCCTGGCTTTGATTCTGGTTCCCGCTACCGCATGCCGCGATCACGAGCATAAAAGAAAGAACGAGAATAAACGTTGCTGCTGCTTTCTTTTTCAAATTAACCCCTCCGTGTTTACATGATTTTATTTAGATGAACATAAAGAGCCACACGAAAAAGGAGAGACTTTTTAGGTTCACTTTATTTTAATCTATTTTCGTCCCCATTTCTAGTGATTTGTTTCACAATGTTTTGAATTTGGTCTGTGACCAAAACCAATTTATGTATTTGACTCGATGGAGTCTTCAACTGTTTCTTTTAGATTTAAGCCCGCTAGCCGTCCTTAGAAAACCACTCATAAGTATTAAAAAATTCATCTCATATTACGATAAATATGGAAAGGATTACTTTCGATAAAGATTATCAATTGCAATAAACTAGGCATTTTTAGGTGCTATTCTTATAAAATATTAACGAGTTTTCAAATTAGTATTAATAAATCCATTTTATATCCCGATAAATTATGGAAAGGAATAAATTAACTGTCTTGATCTTAATATTCGCGAGAAGATGTTTTTGATAAAGATTATTAATATTAATAAAGGTCTCTTCCTTTCTCTATAAATCGGATTTTGCATTTTGGGTGTTGTTTAATATGGTTATTGGAATGCTTCGTTCTGAAAGTGTTTTTCAAAGGGTGTCCAAAATATTAGTAAATGAACATATGATCAAACCGATAGATTTGGGTGATTTAACAACATTACTACTTGAGAAAGAAAGATTGTTGTTCTTGATAAATATATGATTGGGGTTCTCTTTTTATGGAAAACAATACGTTGTCCCCGCTGATAAAAGAATTTGTAAGGGGTCATACCAAGTTGTTCATAGGCCAGTCATCTCTATGGAGCTTTGGACGATTGACAGAAGCAATGAAGGTACTTACAGCCAAAAACTACATTAACAATGTTCAAGTCCTATTGAATTTTTGCAATACAGATATGTTTACAGGCATCTCTTCATCGTTTCCGAAAAGAATCCTGGAGCAGTTTAACTGTGCCATAACCCAGGGCGTTTACAACGCAGATGCCTTCCGCATGAGCAGGGAGGTGGAAGAACAATACGAAAATCTTCTTGGTCTCGCCGCTCATGTTGGTAAGGTCGATAAACAAAAAACGAGCCGTTGGTCTTGGCTGCCGACGCTAGGGTGAAAAGGAGCTGAATGAAGATGCTGTTGGGACGAAAAAAGAAAGCTGACGTCATCGTAGAGCGGCCTAAGCGTACGTTCGCCATATATTCTCCATATGGTGTCGATGTTAGTTCAATCAGTGTTGAACTAGCGCAAGCTGCCGGAGATAAGTCGGTTATCGTGGAATTTCCGTGCTTAGGGATACCAAGACTGTCTACTATCTATCCAGATTATCATTTTAACGATGAAAAAACGATGGATAAGTTGTTGCTTGATTTTGAAAGAAATGAGATGAAACCTTTTGATCATTATGTTCAAAAGTTTGATGGGTTCGATGCCATCTGTATTGATCCGAAAGTGTCTCCCGATCTTCCAACGATTCTAAAAGTGAATCACACACGAAGTATGTTGGAATTGCCGGGGCATCTAAGAGAAACTTTGCTTCAGTATTATCAGACCTTGATATACAGTTTACAGGGCCAGCTTGTCAATCCGATGACGTTTTACTCCCTACGAACTGCGGATGTCATCGTCGTTTATTTTGACAAGCTTACCGAAATGACATGGGCATTATTGACCTATCAGAAGCTGATGGAAGATTACAGTGTTTCACAGGATAGAATGCTACTGTATAGCCCTGTCAAAAACATTACTTTACCGGTACCTGTTATGCATTCGATAAAAGATGTGGTGCAACATCATATAGAAGCTCTCGCAAGTCATACGATCACGACCAAAAAAGAGTATACGGAGCATCGCGGACTCATTAACCCGGTGGAGCATAAGACAAACAAAGTGGTATCCGTGATCGATCAGGCACAATTATCCGCTGAAGACCATGAACAAAGAAAAAAACTAACAACGAAAGTAAGGATTATGCTGAGAGATAAACATCATGACGAGTTTGTACAGTCCATTTACAACGAAACCGCACGTCAAAAAGTGAGATATTATATTGCTGATTTTATTAAAGAACAAAAAGACGCGACGTTCCAGACCTCATTGGATAATGTTATAGCGCTAATACAAACAGAGATTACGGAAATGGGTGTGCTTGAAAAACCGCTAAAGAATAATGCGATCTCAAGCTTAGAAATTAATTCGCCTACGGAGACCATTGTCGAAGAAAATGGAGTGCCTAGACATGATAAGTCCATTCAGTTCCAGGACGTAGAACACATTTATTCCATTATCTCAAAAATGCTGCTTCCTATTGGGAAAACATTGTCAGCCAATGAACCTGTAATTGATGCGAATTATCGTGGATTTCGAATCTGTGTAACGTTAGAGCGCAGTAGGGGAGGGGTTAGTGCGAATACGCCTACGATCTCGATCCGGAAATTCCCTCCGGATGTTTATTCCGATGAGGCATGCATTGAATATGGGAATATGAACAAGGAAATTGTAGAATTTTTTCATGATATCTATCCTTGCAACCCGACGACCATCATTTGTGGGGGGACAAACTCAGGGAAGACGAGCCAGCTTATTCGCATCCCGTTATATCTTCCGGAAATAACGAAAATGATTACGATTGAAGATAGCGAAGAGATGATGCTTAAGATGAAAAAAGCTTATCAAGATTATCCCAATATCGTGGCTATGATCGTAAAAGATCATGAAAATGAACGGAAACGATATGATATTGGCAAATTGGTGAAGACGACATTGCGTCAAAATCCCGACTGGATCATGATTGGGGAGATTCGCGACAGCTTCGCCGCTATTCAAGCCTTAGAAGCTGCCAATACCGGTCATGCTATCGCTACCACGATTCACGCGAACAGTGCGGAGATGGGGGCCGTTCGGCTCATGCAGCTTGCGGGCAACAATGAAATCGCCGCGTCCCAAGTGAGCTCTACGGTAGACTTGATTATTTATCAGGCAAACGATCATGGAAAGAGAAGAATTATCGAAATCAGTGAGATTATCTCCTTCGAGGATGGGAAAATACCCAAAATGAACCCAATCTTCGTGTATGACCCCATAAAAGGGGAGCATGTATGGAAAAACAAACTGATGAAGATGAAGGAAAAGTTGATCCAGCAGCGTGCTCCGCAAGAAGTCGTTGAAAGATGGTGCGTGTAGTGGCATTCCTGTTTATCTTTTTATCGGTTGTGTGGGGAGCGGCACTGTTTATCGTTACCAAGCCCGCTACCACAAACACACCGACGGAATATAGAAAACGCGCTGACGCTTTAGCCCGAGCACTCGGTTTGCAGAAAGTCCAGCACAAGGCTCAATGTTCGGATGTTGAAATGACCGCCGGAACCTATATTTCGTTGGTCATCGGTTCCTTTATGATCGGGTTGCTGATCTCTATCGTCAGCGGAAACTACTTTTTCATTGCCTTAGGCGTGTTACTAGGCTATACCGTTCCCCTTCACTTGATGAAAGTGAATCAGAGGAATCGGAGAAATGAATTACTGTTTGAAGTGCCTGAATACTTAAAAATATTGACGAGCAAGCTGCTTAATTTCTCCAATGCGAGCTATGCAATGAAAGATTCGCTGGAAGATTATAACGGTAGTGTAAAAAAGATGATGCAGGAGGCATCGGACTCCTTGCGGTTAGGTTTCTCGTTAGAAACCGTACTTACCGAACTGAAAGTAAAGATCAGGCTGCGCAGATTTGATGAATTTGCCGACAAGCTGCTTGCTGCGGAAGCGAATGGGTACACGGAACAAGCGGTTGCTTCCTTAAAAGCGACCATTCGTGGGATGAGTGAAGATGCTATTTATGTTAAAAAGTTGCAAATAAAAGCGAAAACGGAGATGAAAAGCACCTATGTGCAGGCACTATTAATTATTTGTTTGCCCATCATGCTCAGCTTGATTAACACCAACAGTGTAAATATCTTCACGGGAACGTTAGTAGGGCAAATTTACGTTACCTTTTTGGTTGGCGTCATTATGTTTTGTATTTTCAAGAAATATAATTGTTTATCGCTAAACCTTAACGAGTTGTAGGGGGGAAAGGGATTGATCATTTCGTCCACCTTTGTTTTCTTGGGTCTTTTTATTATTGCCTTTATCTTAATGCGCTTATACTTACCCGGATTTGAACAACAGGATAAACATTCACAGCGTGCCAGGCAACTGGCGAAGGAAATGTCAAGGGTAGCTCAGCAAAAGGGATTAATCCCGTTTTTGGTCATGCGCGTATTTCCGTTACTTAAAAAATTTCTTGGGATTGAATATCTATTCGGACCCAAAATGATAAACATGGTCAAGGTGGTCGGGGAGTATGCAAGCGTAGAGGAAATGTTGGCCCAGAAGCTGCTGAGGTCAATCATGTTTGCTCTTCCAGCCATCGTTCTGATGTTCATGTCGCCCGTTCTGATCATTGCGTTTCCACTAGCAGCGCTTGTCCTGTTACTACGTGATGTTCAAGATACGCAAAAGAGTTTTAAAACCCTGCAACGGCAGATTACGAAGGATTTGCCGCCGCTTATCGATAAAATTATGATGGCCCTGGAGACAGGCAAGCCGTTTATTCAAGTCTTCCAGGAAGTAGAGCAAACCAGTGGCCCGAAGTTACAGCACTTGCTACAAAGGTTAAACGCCAATATGCAAAATATGAGGCCGCAAGAGGCGTTGGAGATCTTTGCCAAAGAAACAACTATCCCGGTGATGCTGCAGTTTTCGACCGCAGTAAAAATTGGGCTCGAGCAAGGATACGAAAATGCGAAAGGGTATTTCGATGACATTAAAGTAGAAATTAGTGAACTCCGGATGGTAGCGCTTGAGGAGTTGACGAAAGGTAAGCCTGAGCAAGCTCAGCTCTACACGTTTCTCATGATTATTGTTGGCTTGGGATCGGTAGGGTTTGTCATATACCATGTATTTGGTCAGCTTGGAAAACTATTATGAGGTGATTATCAATGAAAAACATGTCCAAAAAAGCAAGAATCAAGCTTCAAGAAATGTCAACCAAAGCATATCTTCTTCTGAAGAACCAAAGAGGTGACGCTAACTCGACCTCTCAACTGATGTGGATCGTCATTGTCGTGGCCGCCGTAGTCTTGGCATGGGGATTGATGGATGGTTGGATTAAAACTATCTTTGCTAAATTGCAGGATAAAGCTAATGAAATATTAAATATAAAATAAATCAGTAGGAGGTAGTCTGCTTTCTTAAATAAGAAAGCAGACTCTTAATCCGTATGAACAAAGCGCTGAACATCATTAAGAATGAACGAGGAGATATATTAGGTCTAGGTACTTTCCTAGGTTTGCTAGTAGCTACTATTATCATTTTTGCTGCTATTGAATTTTATGGCATGATCGTCACCTATGACAAATTAAAATTAGCTGGAGAGGATACACTTGAACTTATGAAAGCACAGAATGGGTTTAATGGGGATCTAGGGAACAAATTCTATAATATTGTTGAAAAATTGGGATTAGATCGAACGAAAGTGGAAGTCACCGGCACAATTGGCCCTGTACAGAGGGGGGAAATTATAGAGCTTCATGCGAGTACACCATATAGCTTTATCGCATTTCGCCCTTTTGGGCAGGAATTAACATCAGACATAAAAATTAATTTGTCAGGTTTAGCTCGTACTTACTTGAGGGATTAGGTGAGTAGATGGGATCAGGGTTGCGTTTAATTTTTTTTATCTATTTTTTGATATTAATGGTTATTATTTTATACTATGTACAGAGTGTTTATATCGCCAGGAATGTTATATCCGATGCACTCAGTTCTGCAATAGATAGTGCTATTATTTATGGCACAATTGCAAGTGATGTGGGGCGCGGTGAGGTACGACTTGATAGGGACAAAGTAAAACAAGGGATTACTGCGATGCTAAAAGCCAACTTACGTTTGGATGATTCACTTAGCTCAGAAACATTCCGAAGAGGGAAGCTTGCGGTACAAGTTACTCATAATTCAGACGGCGTTCCCCGCGTAGAGGCCGAATTTAGCGCAGAGATTGATATTGGAATTATGAGGTTATTTGGGCAAGATGAATATACGATTAGAGTTCCGAGAAAAACACCATATTTAACGGAATATAAGTAAGAAGGTGGAGCATGTTCACGTGGAATAAGAAAACAAGAACGATAGTCATCTTAGCCATGGCATTCATAATTTCAGGGATCGGGGTTATGCTTGCCGTGATAACCGTAGAAAGCAATACGGCGCTAAAAGAGGTTGCCGTGGCCACGGATACGATCAAGCCTTTCTCCGGCCTTGCAGGCAAGGTCGAGCTTCGGCAAGTGGTGGAAAGTGAAATTCCGGCAGATGCTGTATATTCGCTCGCTGAATTCGAGCAAGAAGAATGGTATGCCGGCGAGGTTGGCTTTCTGCAAAATAGACCGATTCAAAGATCATATATTACCAAAGGGAAGGATTCGGTAGCAGGGCTAGGTGTTACG
The DNA here is from genome assembly GCF_000315235.1 of Paenibacillus popilliae ATCC 14706. GTDB lineage: Bacteria > Bacillota > Bacilli > Paenibacillales > Paenibacillaceae > Paenibacillus_B > Paenibacillus_B popilliae. Next base: position 9,482 of record NZ_BALG01000071.1, read on the forward strand.
CTGAAAAATGGTCAAGTTCTGGTAGGTGTTGCTGTCGACCAAGTGCAAAGCGTGGGCGACAATAGTAAGCCAGGCACCTTGGTTGATGCCTATATTTACATTGAAAATGAGGAACTGGATATGGACGGGGGAAAGGAGCCCGAATCGGTGATTAGTCCCCAAGACAATGCGAAGCTGTCCAAGTTGTTAGTCGTTGACCGGCATACCTCCGAAGGACGGTCTCCAGATGATCCGGAAGCCACCAACAAGATACCATCGCTAGCTATTATTGCAGCCCCGGATGAAGAAACCGCTCGTTTGTTGGTTAAATATCAACAAGAAGGCAAAGTATTTCTCCTACCTGTCGGTGTAGATGGCAACCATATTGGGGGAATTTCAGGCAAAGGGCAACCCACTCGTGAGGGCAAGGCTTTTCAGTAGAGGTCATTCATGTGGAGTAAAGGGCGCCGCTTTCGTTATTTACTGGATAACGATAGAATCAAAAGGATGGGTGAACAACATGAGAAGGTTAATTTCCTGTGCGGTAGCGATTGTGCTTATGTTCTCCATGAACATAGGTCTTGTGGCAGGTATATATAACAACCCTTGGAGCAAAAAAATTGATTTCAAAGCAGAAACGATTAAATTAGAAAATGAGACTTTATATATTATGACTACATACATTGGCGATCCACTGTCAGCTTCAGAAATATGGGAATTAGGCGATCGTTTTGGGTTTGAAGGTAACGTGAAAGTTACTGGTGCTGTTAACGTAGATCCCCCCATCCCAATAAATATCTATTACAATATCTTGTCGTCATATCCCTGGGGAATTAAATATGGTGATACGATTCCCTTGAATATCCTTGATCTGAACTTGTCAGGGCTGAAGGGCGGTAACATGATCATCGAGGTGACTGGAACTATATTTCCACCTCGACAGCCCTGTTACTACATGAAAGAGCAAGGCGTTGGCGTAGAAGATAATAACACGATTACACAAAAGTTGAACGTTGGAAATGGTACAGACCTGGTTGCACATTCAATAGCCGCCAATCCGGATACGATAAAAAAAGGGAGCAAGACAAAAATTACTGCAGAAGTAAAAAATAACGTGCCGAATGCGGAGGTTCAGAAAAACGTGCCTATCCAGTTCAAGGTAAACGACGAGGTGATTTACAGCGTTCGCAAAGATATTCCACCCGGTGAAGTTGTTCATATCTCTTTTGATTGGGAGGCGAATTGTGTTGGGAAATCCGTGTTGCAGATGATTGTCGATCCTGACAGACAGATAAAGGATATAGATCGCAGGAATAACCTGAACTACATTCACGTCGTTTGTGAAGATGATTCAGGATCCGGTGGGAAGTCATCACGGTCGTGGGACGTTTATAAGATGGACATCAGCGAGGTTGAACACAAAAATAGAGTACATTTTGATACAGTGTGTGGCTTGCATGTAATCGGAGTTGGTTACTATAATGAACCGATTTGGAAAATCAGTAAAGAGACGGATACAAAATCGACTAGCTCCGAACAGGGCGGCAAGACGAAGCAGTCTGAAGAGGATTCAGAGAAGGTGACGGCTACGATTGAGGCTAACACCAAACAGGGCGAGAAGACGGACAAGAAAAATCCAAAACCAAGTGACCGGGAAAGCCGGGGCTCATGGGAGATCATCCCTTATGCTCTGAAGGAAAAACTTAATCCGAACCATGTTACCCGCGCCGGTTACGGATTTGAGCTGACAGCCAATATTCAGTCAAAGCGTCGCCCATCGAAAGTATATGCCCGGATTTACGATACAAAGAAAAGGGTTGCAGAAGTAAAGATGGAGAACAATACCGGAACTACAACCTGGAAGCTGCCCGAGATTAAATACACCTTTACGCATACAGATGAAAAGATAGTCGAAAGAAAGGTGTACACAGGAATAGATTGGCCGGACGGCAACTTTACTGTGGAAGTAGAGGCAGAATTTCCGGGTTCCCACGAACGTCAGCCTGTAGGCGAACCGATAACTCTACATATTTACGGTTCGATGCACGATGATCACCAAAATATATTACAGGCGAATGTACAGGAGGATTAGGGGGAGAACAAGGTGGTTGTGTGGGTAATACTGATTATGGCCATCGCAGCCTACCAGGATCTAAAATACCGCATCATTCCTGATCGACTGCTTGGGGTGGGTACAATAGGGTCCATACTGATATGGGCTTGCTGGGGCGAGATGCATTGGTGGGAGTGTATCCTGGGGGCCATTGTCGTGGGCGGAATATTATTTCTAGGCGCCTATCTTTCTAATGGAGGGATCGGGGGCGGCGATATCAAGCTTATGGCATGGTTGGGCGCTTCCACTGGATTCATATTCGCCGCTTCTGTCCTCCTGCTCGGCACGATTTTGGCTTTCTTCTATGGGATGCTGCATCAACGATGGACACAAGAGAAGTCATTCCCACTGGCACATTGTTTTTTTATTGCGATGCTTATCACCTATATTTTTAACTAACGAGGTTCTAGCGATAGGGGAGGACGAAAGCAAACCCACGCAGTAGAAAGACACCTCTTCTTTTCGTAGATCGGGACGGAAGGAGAGGTGTTCCCTGCATTAATTGCGAGGTTACGCGTGCTTATCTCCGAAATATTGTTGATACTGACTTGGCGTGACGTGGGCGTATTTTTTGAAAATGCTTATAAAGTACTTGTAGTCGCTAAATCCGATCTCCTGCGCGATCGTATAGACTTTGTTATCGCCCGCTTTCAGTAAATCCATCGACTTGTGGATACGATAACGGTTGAGAAACTCATTGAACGTGTAGCTTGTCTCGGCCTTGAATTTCTGATAGATCTTGGCATAGCCGTCCTGTCCGTTACGCGCTTACGATACAATCGTATTCCAGTGGATGCCGGAGTCCTCGCCGTAGAGAAGCACCAAACGGCGAGGAACGTTGTACAGCCCGATATGCTGCGTCGTGTTATGTTGGCTTTGCAAGAGTTGGTTTACCTTCTGCAGCGTCTCATCATCCATGCCTTGACCATTATCGCAGACCTCCAGCATCAGCTTTCCAGCAGAAGGGTAGACTTGAATGTCAATTAGTACATTGCTTTGGTTGCGATGGAGACGTATTTTTGCAGCAGGAAGATCGCGGTTGCGAACTCTTGTATCCTTACGTTTACACAAAACTCTTGACAGACCCCAATCATCTCAACTTGCATGCGTGATTGTACCTTTTTTTCAAATTTTAGAACTCAATGTTATCTTGGTTGCTATCATGGTTTCCAGCTATGAACCACTGATCATGATTTTTTTTCGCCAGAAAAACGATTTCATTATCTGAGTTTTTAATTTTTAAAGAGACTAGTACTTTATAAAGATTCGGACTTATTTGTTTTGATTTTAAAATGTTAAAATCGGTTAACTTGTGTTTTTGAATGGAGTCTTGAAATTCCTTTTTATCAGGCAATTTTTCTGAATCTAACAAGCTGTAGGCTTTTTCTACATCTTGATCTTTTATTGCATTTAAATACTTTTCAACGATTACTACTTGTGGTGATTCATCCTCAGATATTGTTATTTGCTCCGTCTTATTACATCCTAACAGACCGAATGTTGCTACAACTAGAATCAATAAAAGATTTAAAGTTTTCCCAAATTTCATTAAATAACCTCCTGATTTCCTTTATTTACCTTACCCCTTGTGTTATCTTAGTACTTAGCTATTATACATCATTTACCTTTAGGGAGGGAAAATATGAAGTTAAATACCAAGCTGAAAGGTCTTTTAGTCGTTGCCTTGACAGTTAGTGCTATTGCGCCTACTGCTGCTTTTGCAATACCTGCACATGAAGAAGAACTTGACCGTATTTATGGTCCGGAAAATGGTACTGCTGTGACGGTTGATCATCCGCAGGCAAAGTATTCACTGCGTTTACCGCGTGAAGCAAAAACATTCGTTTGGTCCGCTAACTACCAAGTAACCACACACTATCAAATTCCAAATGATATTGTTTTGGGCCGTGGCTATAATGCTATCTGGTTTAGATCAAATAGTAGTAAGAACACAGGATCGAATTCGAATTATCAAGTAATGCTGGAGTCTTGGTCAACGTGGGCAGCTGGATGGGTTGAAGATAATAAGGAAACTAGCAGTATAAATTCTATCAGTGGTGCTTGGTTCAAGAATCTTAGTTCCACAGAAAAGTATCGCATTCGCATTAAAGGAAATGTAAAGGGATCCATTGACGTTTACAAAAATTCATTTTAACTCACTCTCCATGGGGATATGGCGCATTTTCATAGCCAAGTGGCGCGTCGTTCACACTTTCTTTGTCTCCTGCATAGAGAACATGATACGACTCTTCTTTGGACTATCAGAAAATCGAAGCCTGGCCCAAGCTCAGGCGGATCGTCTTCCAGCCGTTCCTACTCCTTTTTCGTCGCAGCCAGATGGGAACTCATTAAATTAAGGGCGTATTTTACATGCTGCGATTAGACGCAATCCAAGTGGCAACCCAAAGTTTTTCCGTACATTGGAAAAGAAATTAGCTGATGCCCCGCGCATTCTTGCAAGACGTAAAGAACGAGCCTTGAAACGAAAATACAAACGAGATGAAGCCAAAAACGTTCAGAAACAAAAAAGAAAAAGGATGCAGCCGACACATGGGGCTGACACAAGGCTTGGGTGTGGCGTTTGTACAAGCGGGATGTGCTTGCTTCTTATCCAGATAAGTTAATTAGGGGAGTGATCCGATGTTAAGCGACAAGCTACTTGCGAAGTTGAATGATCAAATGAATTATGAATTTTATTCTTCCCAGGTGTACCTGGCGATGGCGGCTTATTGTTCGTCGGAAAGCTTTGACGGGTTCGCGAACTTTTTCATCGTGCAGTCGGAGGAAGAGAAATATCACGGGATGAAAATTTTCCACTTTATTAATGCACTAGGCAAACGGGCCATTGTCAGCGGCATGCAGCATCCGCACAATGAATATAGCTCCTTGCTGGACGCCTTCGAGCATGCCTACAAGCATGAACAGACAGTGACCAAGCGCATCTATGAATTATCCGATCTCGCGTGGGATGAGCGGGAGCATGCGACGATCAACTTCCTCAAGTGGTTCATCGATGAGCAAGTGGAGGAAGAAGCGACCTTCGACAGCATCATACAGAAGCTGCGCCGCATTGATAATGACAGCAATGCCTTCTATATGCTCGATGCCGAGCTCGCCAAGCGGTCCTTCTCGCCGTCGGTCGGCGAAGCGTAAGCTGCAACACACACGAGAAGCTGTTTTCCCTGAACAAGTTCATGGGAAGGCAGCTTTTTGGCGATGCCCGCACTACCATCTTCTTGGAACCCATTATCTCCTTGGCAGCACGATTTGGAATATCACGGCAAAGCCTCCCCACAGCCCTGAATCGTAGTGAGCGGCGTTACAGATCATGTGAAATATCGCCAAGAGATCTCCAAAAAATAATTGGTGCAAAATAGTTGAATTTACGTTAATCTGTCATTAAGCCCTTTGGTACACCTGCATCATGCACTCCCATTCTTTCACCGGCATGTCGACCAGCTTGCTGAACGAGGCGATGCTGGCGTTGCGGCATGATGCGGCGCGGCACCAAGATGGCCAGGGCCGGCTTCGGCCCCGACGGGCGGGGACTCTCATTTAAATAATACATTTGATGGCACTTAGTACGGATTGGACAAGCGTTCTTTCTCGCAGACAAGAAGCCAGAATGAAGAGAATAATTCCATAGAAGCGGGTTGTTATGATGGATCAGGATAAACGGCGGTTAAGTATTGAAGCCGCAAGAATGTACTACATATCAGATTATCGTCAAGTCGAGATCGCATCTATTCTGGGCGTCTCCCGTCCGACGGTATCCAGATTGCTGCAATTTGCCAAAGAACAGGGCTATGTTCGTATCCATATCGTGGATCCTATCGAGGATCTGGATGAACTGGGAGCGCGCGTCAAGCAGGAATACAAATTGGATACGGCACTCGTGTGCTATTCTCCCGTGAATGAGTACCACGAAATTCAGAAAAATATTAGCCAAAAAGCAGCCGATTATTTAGTGGATACGGTTCAGAACATGGACATTATCGGCGTAACTTGGGGGAGAACGATGCATGCTGTGGCGGCTCGGCTGCAGGAGAAGCAGGTGCAGGGCGTAGAGGTTGTACAATTAAAAGGCGGCATCAGCTACTCCCATGTCAATACGAATGCGGCGGAGACGGTCAATTTATTCGCGGCGGCGTTCCAGGCGATTGCCAGATATATGCCGCTGCCCGTAATATTCGACAGCGTTGCCTTGAAGCAGATGGTGGAGGGAGATCGGCATATCCACCGGATTATTCAATTGGGGAAGCAAGCCAATATCGCGGTCTTTACCGTAGGTACCGTGAATGATGACGCGCTGCTGTTCCAGTTGGGATATTTAAGCCAGGAAGAGAAGAAGCTGCTGCAGCACACCGGTGTAGGCGACATCTGTTCGCGCTTCTTCAACAAGGATGGGAATATATGCAGCGAAGATATTAACAACCGAACCGTTGGAATCGATTTGCTGGAGCTGCGGAAGAAGGAGAAATCGATTCTCATTGCCGGAGGCCGGCATAAGGTCGAAGCGATTCGGGCCGCGCTCGTCGGCAAATACGCCAATATTATCGTAACGGATCAATTTACGGCGCAAGCTCTGCTGCAAGCATAGCATGCCGCCATCAATCGGCATGACCCCAAATACGACTTTCATTCCGGAGTGCCGGAGGAGAGTCGTATTTTTTTGTGTACCGATTCATAGGAAGCGAGTGGCCTTTTGTACGAAAATGACTCCTTGCACGAAGTAGAAGGGTTCTGTAAAATGGCACAAAAAGGTACCCCCTACAACAGGCCTGTCTTAAAATACAACTCATCCTTGGAAGTTTAATAGTCGATAGTCTATGACCATATTTCGTTTCCAAGCGGAAGCAGTCCGGACATGCTTCGAAAGTTGGAGTGGCTGGAGCGCAAAGAGAATTTGCTGTTGATGG
>NZ_BALG01000070.1 GCF_000315235.1 Paenibacillus popilliae ATCC 14706
ACACCGAATACATCTGAAATGACGTTACTCAACTTGACATTGGAAGCTTCCAGCACCTTCTGGATACGATTCTTCTCAGCCGTCAGGTTCCCGACCCGTTTTTTGCGCAAGCGTGTTAGATCGCGTAGTTCCCGGAGATCTTCGGAGGGCACAAAGCTTTTTTCGATTAGGCCGACTCGCAGTAGCTTG
>NZ_BALG01000069.1 GCF_000315235.1 Paenibacillus popilliae ATCC 14706
CGGCTTCGCACAGACCTGTGTTTTTGCTAAACAGTCGCTCGGGCCTATTCACTGCGGCCCCCTCGGGCTATTCACCCTACCGGGGCACCCCTTCTCCCAAAGTTACGGGGTCATTTTGCCGAGTTCCTTAACGAGAGTTCTTCCGCGCGCCTTAGAATTCTCTTCTCGCCTACCTGTGTCGGTTTGCGGTACGGGCACCTTCACCTGGCTAGAGGCTTTTCTTGGCAGCATGAAATCAAGACCTTCGGTACTGTTATTTTCCCTCCCCATCACAGTCCAGCCTTACGGTCAGCGGATTTGCCTACTGACCAGCCTCACTGCTTGGACGAGCACATCCATCGGCTCGCGTCCCTATCCTTCTGCGTCCCCCCATCGCTCATAACGGCTGCGGTGGTACAGGAATTTCAACCTGTTGTCCTTCGACTACGCCTTTCGGCCTCGCCTTAGGTCCCGACTTACCCTGGGCGGACGAGCCTTCCCCAGGAACCCTTAGGCTTTCGGCGGACATGATTCTCACATGTCTTTTCGTTACTCATACCGGCATTCTCACTTGTGTACAGTCCAGCAGTCCTTCCGGTCTACCTTCAACCCGGTACACAACGCTCCCCTACCACTGCATCGACTTCACTCCAGCTTCGAAGTATTCGTTTAGCCCCTGAGGTCATTTGGTCGACAAGTGGTATCACTTCGGATGTCGACAAAATCTCAGGCGGGTCTTCACTCACTCTTCAAAGAAGCAGTGAAGTCGATGCAATCCATAGCTTCGGCGGTACGTTTAGCCCCGTTACATTTTCGGCGCAGAGTCACTCGACCAGTGAGCTATTACGCACTCTTTAAATGGTGGCTGCTTCTAAGCCAACATCCTGGTTGTCTGGGCAACTCCACATCCTTTCCCACTTAACGTACACTTAGGGGCCTTAGCTGATGGTCTGGGCTGTTTCCCTCTTGACAACGGACCTTAGCACCCATTGTCTGACTCCCGGATAATAAGTCCATGGCATTCGGAGTTTGACTGAGCTTGGTAACCCTTGGCGGGCCCCGCACCCAATCAGTGCTCTACCTCCACGACTCTTCCTCCGAGGCTAGCCCTAAAGCTATTTCGGGGAGAACCAGCTATCTCCGAGTTCGATTGGAATTTCTCCGCTACCCCCACCTCATCCCCGAATTTTTCAACATTCGTGGGTTCGGGCCTCCAGTGCGTGTTACCGCACCTTCACCCTGGACAGGGGTAGATCACTCGGTTTCGGGTCTACGTCTACGTACTAAAAGCAATACGAAGTATTGCTACTTCGTAAGCATATACTTTCGCCCTATTCAGACTCGCTTTCGCTGCGGCTACGGCTTTTCACCTTAACCTTGCACGTAAACGTAACTCGCCGGTTCATTCTACAAAAGGCACGCCATCACCCTGATGAAAACAAGTTTCATCATAGGGCTCTGACTTCTTGTAAGCACACGGTTTCAGGTTCTATTTCACTCCCCTTCCGGGGTGCTTTTCACCTTTCCCTCACGGTACTGCTTCACTATCGGTCGCCAGGGAGTATTTAGCCTTAGCAGATGGTCCTGCCGGATTCCCACGGGGTTTCACGTGTCCCGCGGTACTCGGGATCCGTCTCGGAGGGCATTTACTTTCGAGTACAGGGCTATTACCTTCTACGGCGAGTCTTTCCAGGACTCTTCGTCTAATAAACACCTTTCTGACTCCATGTGAGACGTCCCACAACCCCGGAGAGCAAGCTCTCCGGTTTAGGCTCTTCCGCGTTCGCTCGCCGCTACTGACGGAATCACTATTGTTTTCTCTTCCTGAGGGTACTTAGATGTTTCAGTTCCCCTCGTATGCCTCTTCACACCCTATAGATTCAGGTGCGAGTGACTGCCTATTATGACAGCCGGGTTTCCCCATTCGGACATCCCCGGATCGATGCTTGCTTACAGCTCCCCGAGGCTATATCGTCGTTCGCCACGTCCTTCGTCGGCTCCTGGCGCCTAGGCATCCTCCGTGTGCTCTTACTAGCTTAACCTAGCTAGGTGGTCAAAAAGTTTCCT
>NZ_BALG01000068.1 GCF_000315235.1 Paenibacillus popilliae ATCC 14706
TGAAGGATATACGGGATTGTGGTAGACTTTTGCATTGGAGTCGCCACCTTTCGGTTCGTTTGTAAGGGTACAAACATTTTACCGAGTTGGCGGCCTTTTTTCTACCATTTAGTGGTTAATCAACAGGCCTGGTATCATATAGTCGTTATTTTGCATATCATTTTAATACACAAGGAAGTGCTTATCTATGTCACAAGTCGTAAACATGCGTTATCCGAAAGAATTCGAACAGTCGGACAATCGAGATAGCAAGTAGCTATCTCTTGTCCGAGACCGATTCATCTCATGACTGAAGTCACGAGTGTTCTCGGCTAATTCATAAAGACTGCGGTCGCCGAGCGGTTCGGCAGCCGATCCGAAGCCCCGTAATGGAAGACCAGCCCCGAGACCGCGATTACGGTCTTCGGGGCTGTATGTCTATGGCAGCGCGACCGGCAGCTTGCCTGCGGGCGGTTCGCCGGAAAACAGCGCCTGGACGCCAGCGCGGAGATTGCTCGCCGTCGTCCCGTAAACGGCGATCCCGAGCGGGATATCCGGCAGTTCTGCCATATCGTACGGAGTTCCGACGGACAACACAGCGGCCGCAATGCCCTGCTCCGCCGCAGCCTGGAACCAGCTTCTTACCGCCTTCGCGCTGTCGCGATCATGATGCAGGTTCTGCGTAACCCAGACCGCGACCACCCCTGCTGGCCATTGCCATGGCGATGGCGCCTCTGCTGCCGTCCGTGCATCCACTTGGATGCTGCCCCCGGCCGTAGAGAAAGCGGCTGCTTCGATCTCGCGCTGTACGCGCTCCAGCACTGTCCGCTGCTCTCCGATAAGGATGACGCGGCGGCTGTCCCCGCGAAGCAGCGGCAGCGTCTTGTTCACTGCGGTCCCCCACACGGTGGCCGCTTCGGACGCGATGCGATCGGCCGTCTCTTCCGCCGAGCCGGATTGGAAATACGCTTCGGCTTCCTGGATCGCATCCTCTAGCGGAACAGGCGGGGAAGCCGTGTCGGGCAGCAGTCCGTACTTCCGCTTCATCCGCAATATTCGGCGGACGCTGTCGTCAATCCGGGCGCCCTCAAGCTCGCCGGCGTCCACCGCCCTGTGTATCGCGCTCACCGCCGCGGCTGGCTCCGGCGGCATGAGGAGCACGTCCGCCCCTGCCTTCACCGCCGTGACCGCCGCATCCTCGTTCCCAAAGTGATCGGTGATCGCCTTCATATTGAGCGCATCCGTCACGATGATCCCCTGGAAGCCAAGCTGTTCGCGCAGCACGCCGGTTAAGATATGCGGCGACAAGGTCGCCGGCAGCGTAATCGTCTTCCCGTCCAGCTTCGAGATGGCTGTCGCCGGCTCCAACTGCGGCACTTGAATATGCGCGCTCATAATCGCATCGACGCCTTCCGCAATCGCGGCCCGGAACGGCACCCATTCGACGGATTCGAAGTGCGAAAGACCGTAGTCGAGCTTCGGCAGCCCGAGATGCGAATCGGTCGCCGTGTCCCCATGACCGGGGAAATGCTTGGCTACCGCAGGCATCCCGGCGGCATGCATGCCGCCGATGAACGCTTTGACAAAGTGCGCAACCTGCTCCGGATCCGATCCGAATGATCGAAGGCCGATGACCGGGTTATCCGGATTGCTGTTGATGTCGGCGACTGGCGCGAAGTCGAGATTGATCTCTAGCTTGGCGAGCATCTCGCCAAGCGTTGCCCCCGTCTCGGCGGCCGCTCTCGCACGCCCCGTCGCGCCGATCGCCATATTGCCATTCAGTGCCGAGGCGAAGGGCAGCCGCGTGACGATGCCACCCTCCTGATCGGTGCTGATCCATAGCGGAATGACAGCCGTCTGCTGCAAGCGGCGATTCAGCGTCAATACTTTGCGAATATCCGGAATATCGCTGCGGAACAGGATGACTCCGCCGGGACGGAGCTGCCGGATTGCTTTCTCCAGTTGGTCGCCGCCGGCTTCCCGCTCGACCGCCACCACATCCACCATCATCATTTGACTAATCCGCTCATCGAGCGACATGCCAGACAACGTCTGTTCAATGAACGCCTTCTCCTTCTCCTGTTGGGCGGCTGCTCCTTCGTTCTCTCCCGGCTTCCCGCCTGGAGACGAAGGGCCGCTGGCGCCACTCCCAGGTTCGATAGCCAGTCCCGGCTGAAGCTGGAAGGCACTCCAGGCTCCGATGCCGACGGCCGCGGCAAGCAGCACCGGGGCCAAGAGGATAAGCTTCCACCGAGCTACGCCTCGCCGCCTCCGGCCGTGCCGGTTCCAACCCGGGGACGTGCTCATGCTCGCTCCTCAGCGGATACGGTTTGGATAAGGCATATTTTCCATGCTTCCCGCTTCATTCGACTGACACGCTCCTTCCTGTTTTTCCAACCTTTCCTTTATGATACCTTTTCATGGAATGAAGTCAAGCCGGACACACTACAGGAGGTCTATAAGTTCCCGTTCAACAACAACTTTCTGAACATCTCATCCTCGATTACGGTACCGAAATGAAAGGAGTTTTCCTTATGATAAGACGAGCAATTCGAGCTGCGGCGGCCGTACTGCTGATCGGGGTCTACGCTTGGACCGGCGTCTCCGCCGCATTTCCTGCGGAATTCGAGACCGGGAAGACCGCCCCGTCGACGAAAGTTCCTCCCGTTCAGCTGTTCGACATGCAGCAGGAACGCATTATGAAGACGATTCCGAACCAGGAAGAACATCAGGCTGCCGCCCGGGAATGGCTTCAATCCATTACCGGCCCCGCTCCCCAGTTGACGATCGACAACCGCTGCGGCTATATCGTCCGCATCCCGCTCAAAGCGCCCGCAGAGATCAAGCTCCCTTCAGCGGCATTGAAGACGAAGGATATTTTCTTAATCTACTGTCCGGACAAGGATCCGCTGCTCTTGGTCTTCTCCGAGCAGCGCAAGCCGTTCCTGCTGCGCATCTCGTCGAACGTGAAGCCGTTCATGAAGAAGCTGCTCGCTCCAGCGTCCCTGCAACAAGTGACACCATCAAGCAACTGACCCTCGGGACAGCCGCTTCCTTCGACAAGTCCGCTTGATTGTGACATTCCGTCACGATCCGCCGCTTTACACGTCTCGGAATCGCATGGTATTCTAATGGTAACCGCGCCGCCGCTAGCAAAGGCAGGCGCCGGATACATGAACGCGATGACAGGATCAGTACGTGACCAAGTCATGCTAAGAGAGCGGATGCCCTGGCTGCAAGCACCGCCGTTGACCGTTGCAGAACCTATCCTTGAGCAGTCAGCGTTAGCGATGAGTCACGAAGCTGAACGGCAGCCCCGTTATCGGCAGGAAGCAGGAAGCGGAGAAATCTCGCGGAAGGCCGTTGAGCATCGGCAGCGTTAGGCTTGCAGTGGCCGGCATCCGCAGGAGCTATGTTCGTCTTCAACAAAGGTGGTACCGCGGAAGAGCGACTTTCGTCCTTTATAGGGCGAAAGTTTTTTTGATTTCCACAACAAGTATAGAAGCACGGAGTATAACGGCAGGAAATGATTGATTTGCAACGCATCGTAATCAAAATCGGAAGCAGTTCCCTTACGTCGGACCATGGCGGTCTCGATCGCGATCGGGTCTCCTTCTATGTCCGGGAAATGATCTCCTTGCGTCAACGCGGCGCCCAGGTTGTATTGGTCACCTCCGGAGCGGTCGCGGCCGGCTTCCGGCATATCGGCTACCCCGAACGGACCAAGCATCTGCACGAGAAGCAGGCGGCGGCCGCGGTCGGGCAGGCACTGCTGATGCAGGCGTACCAGGAGCAGCTGCAACTGCATGGAGTGCTTGCGGCACAGATTCTGCTCACCCGTCCTGACTTCGCGAGTCGACGCCGGGGCCATAATACGTATATGACGCTGCTGGAACTGCTGGCCCGAGACGTCGTCCCGATCATTAATGAGAATGATACGGTCTCGGTCGAGGAACTGAAATTCGGCGATAATGATACGCTCTCTGCACTCGTCGCCAATCTGGTTCATGCGAACCGGCTCATTATCGTCACGGATACGGACGGCTTGTATACGGCCGATCCGCGGACGAATCCGGAGGCGACCCGGTTCGTGCGCGTCGAGCAGATCGACGAGGATCTGTATGCATATGCCGGAGGAGCCGGCTCCTCCGTAGGCACAGGCGGGATGCGCTCGAAGTTGGACGCGGCGCGCATCGCTATGCGCGGGGAGGCGTTCCTGCCTTCGTTGGCAAGGTCAATGATCCGGGCGATCTTCTGCACGCGGTAGACGGCGACGGGAAGGGCACCTATTTCGATACCTTTTTTCACGCGTTGCCGATGAAGAAGCAGTGGCTCGGATTCCATTCGACGGCGCATGGTCGCATCGGCGTCGATGCCGGGGCCGAGCAGGCGCTACTGGCCAAAGGCTCAAGCCTGCTGCCTGCCGGCGTCCGATCGAGGGCGAATTCTATTCCGGCGACGTGGTGGAAGTCATCGGCACCGATGTGCGACTTATCGGCAGAGGCATCGTCAATTATGATTCGGATCAACTGCGCACGGCAGCCGGCTGGTCGAGCAATGAAGTGATGAAGCGGATGGAAGTGCACCGGATGGAAGTCATTCACCGGGACGAATGGGTTACGTTGCGTTCCTGATGTTTCGAAAAAAATAGAGCTTTATAAGGAGGAACAACGATGAGTGAAGTGCGTAACAAAGCCTGTCTGGCAAAGCAAGCGGCCTAGATCATGAACCGGTTGACCACGGAGGAGAAACATGCCGCACTACTGCAAATGGCGGATGAGCTGCTGAAGCAAGAGCGCTTCATTATTGAAGCCAATGCGAAGGCTCAGCGTCCATCGGTCTGCAACGCCATGGAGACGCTGCTCGTGCATAAGTCGTATGCAAAGTGGCATTTGCACTCACTGCTGGAACAGATCCGCGCCCACAATATCGAACTCCGCGGCTGCGAGCGAACGCAGGCGCTTCACACGTCGGTGGTGCCAACCTTAGAAGTGGATTATGCGACTGAATACAACGATTATATCCTCAATGTGCGTATCGTTGATTCGCTTGATGCCGCGCTGGAGCATATTGCGCGCTACGGTACGATGCATTCGGAGGGCATCGTCACTGAGAATGCTCAGCATGCCGGGCGTTTTCTCCAGGAAGTCGACGCCGCGGCCGTCTATCACAACGCATCGACCCGATTCACGGACGGATTCGAATTCGGCTTCGGCGCGGAGAGCAGCATCAGCACCCAGAAGCTGCATGCCCGTGGCCCGATGGGATTGCCGACTCTAACCTCAAGCAAGTACCGAATCTACGGAACAGGACAAATTCGTTCCTAAGGCTTAGCGAATCGATATGGATTAGGAAGAGAAAGGAATGATACCAATGGCCCATCGACATGCACAGATAACCGACTCGTTCCGTGCGCTTCGCATCGGCATTTATGGGGCCGGTTCCATGGCGGAAGCGATGATTCGCGGGCTGACGAAGAAGCGGCTGATCGCACCGAACCGGATCGCGGTCGTGAACCGGAGCAATACCACGCGGCTGGAGGAACTGCAGCGGCGTTACGGCGTCGCCGCCGATAATTCTCCGGAGGGCAAATCGCGATTACCGGACTATCCGGAAGCGGCCCGGCATATGTATACTATTTAATGGAAGCGATGATCGCGGCGGGCATCGACGGCGGACTCTCCGCGGAGCAAGCCCGCGAGTTGACCGTGCAGACCGTCCGGGGCGCGGCCGAGATGGTCCGTCTGACCGGAGAAGAGCCGGCCGAGCTTCGGCGCATGGTGACCTCTCCCGGAGGGACGACTGCAGCCGCGATCGAGACGCTAGAGCAGTACCAGTTTCAGCAAGCGCTTCGTTCCGCCATACACCGCGCGGCAGCCCGCGCGCAGAAGATGGGTGAACAAATGGGGAGGGAGACCTAATGAAAACACTTCTGCCAGTCCGAAGTTGTCGATCCCCCGACATGATACCCCGGCACAATGCGTCTCTCTCCTTCGCGCCGGGGTTCCGGTGAAGCTATTCTTGGCAGCAGTTCATGATCCATTGTCAGGAGGGATGCGCATCTTCCCGCTTGAACGGAACCGCTGTGTATACGCCTTGGCGGCCTCAATCGTGTGAACGCGGTTGCGGCTCCATTCGAGCAATATCCGATCGATGTACCGGAAATACACTTTGCCGGCGAATACCGCTTCCTTAAGCGCCAGTAAAATCAGCTCTTCCGGATACCGGTCTTCGTCGATCCAGCCGGCGATCGTCTCGCATTCCATCGGGGAGAGGGGGCGTCCGAATTCCTTCTCGAAAATTTGGAACAGATTCGGTGAGTCCGCGTCGGACAACGGGGCCGACGCCCGCAGTCGCTGCCGTTCCGCCCGGATTTCCTCGGCGGCGGCCAAAGCGAGCTTTTCCCACAAGCCGGTCAAATTGTACTGCTCGTACTGGACATCCGTCACCGGATCGATATTGTCGTCTATGCTTAAAAAACCTTCTTTCATCAGCTTCTGCAGCGATTTGATCACCGCATCAGGAGCTGCCCCCATTCGTTCCTGCAGTTCGTCGATTGTCGGGAACTCCTTCATCTCCTGCTGTTTGAAGCCGATGAGGTGAATAAGCAGCATCACATCCGAATCGCTCAACTTCCATTGCCTATAGTAACGCAGCAAATGATACGGCACGCTAATGCTGCCCGATTGCAGGCCAAGCGCCAACCCTTTGGCGAAGGTCCGAAATCCGTCTACACTCACCAAGGTACCTCCTCTTCCCAACATACTTTCCTTATTGTCGCACAAACAAATGTATTTGGTAAGGCTTACATTGATATCGTTTCCAAAAAATTCATGAACTTTTGTAACAGTAATCCCGTATCACCGGAGCGATACGGGATCATGTTCTAGCTATTACGCCATGGATAGTCAGCGCTGCGAGGCGCGGCGCATCAACCATGCCGTTATGGATACAGACGGTACAACAGGCGTGGGAACGGAATGGTCTCCCGAACGTGATCAAGCCCGCAAATCCACGCCACCGTACGCTCCAGTCCGAGGCCGAAGCCGGAATGAGGCACGGAACCATATTTTCTTAAGTCAAGATACCACCGATACGCTTCATCGGACAGCTCATGCTCGCGGAACCGCTCCTGAAGCAGCTCCGGATCGTCGATCCGCTGCGAGCCGCCGATAATCTCACCATAGCCTTCCGGCGCGATCAGGTCAGCACAGAGCACAACTTCCGGACGATGCGGATCCGGCTTCATGTAGAACGCCTTGATCGATGTCGGATAATGAGTAATGAACACCGGCGTCTCGTATTTTTCAGCGATCGCCGTTTCATGCGGTGCTCCGAAGTCTTCACCCCACGGAATGTCGTAGCCTTGCGCTAGCAAAAACTGAATCGCTTCGTCATACGTGATACGCGGGAACGGGGCTGTCACCTTTTCCAGCTTCGAGACATCCCGCCCTAGTGTATCAAGCTCGGCGCGACAGTTTTTCAGCACGGACTGCACGATATGTGCGATGAATTGCTCCTGTACCCGCAGGCTCTCTTCATGATCGACGAAGGCCATCTCCGGCTCTATCATCCAGAACTCGATCAGGTGGCGTCGGGTCTTCGATTTCTCGGCACGGAACGTTGGACCGAACGAGTACACCTTGTTCAGCGCCATCGCCGCAGCTTCCATATAGAGCTGTCCGCTCTGGGTCAGGAACGCGTCTTCTTCGAAATATCTCGTATGGAATAGCTCCGTCGTGCCCTCACAAGAGGAAGGCGTCAGGATCGGAGGATCAACCAGCGTAAAGCCATGCTCGTCGAAAAATTGCTGCACCGCGCGAATAATCTCGGCGCGAATCGTCTGAATGGCGCGCTGTCTTGGCGCCCGCAACCATAGATGGCGGTGATCCATCAGGAAGTCGACGCCATGCTCCTTCGGTGTGATCGGATAGTCCTCCGTCAGTTGGATAATCTCGATGCCGGTTACCGTCATTTCATAACCGGACTTGGAACGCGGCTCTTCCCGAATGATCCCTGTAACATATAAGGAGCTCTCCTGCGTTAAGCTCTTGCCCAACTCCCATACCTCTTCCGGCACTTCGCTCTTCACGACGACACCTTGGATGAACCCGGTGCCATCCCGCAACTGTAGAAATTGAATCTTGCCACTGGAGCGTTTGTTATGCAGCCAGCCGCCGATACGGACTTCTTTGTCCACATGGCGGTTGACTTCACGGATGACACATGTGGTCGTCATCATTCGTCTCTCCCCAACGATGGTTTGGATTGTTGCACCAATCGATACGTATCGCGGGCAATGATCAGCTCTTCATTGGTCGGAATGACGAAGACGTCCACCTTCGAATTCGGCGTCGAGATGCGGCGCGGTTCCTTCGAGCGCACCTTATTCAGATCCCGATCAAGCTCTACGCCGAGGAACGACAGCTTCTCGCATACATGCTGGCGAATGACAACCGAGTTCTCGCCCACGCCAGCGGTAAATACGATCGCATCGACCCCGTCCATCGCAGCCGCATAGGCACCGATATACTTGCGCATGCGGTACGTGTACATCTCGAACGCCAGCGTCGAATTCGGCTCGCCTGCTTCCATTCCGTCCGTAATCTCCCGCATATCGCTGGATACGCCGGAGATCGCGAGCAGCCCGCTATGCTTGTTCAGCATCGAATTGACTTCATTGACGCTCAGGTCTTCCTTCATCATCGTGAACGGAACAACCGCAGGGTCCAGGTCGCCGCTGCGCGTACCCATCATCAGGCCTTCAAGCGGCGTCATCCCCATCGACGTGTCGACCGAGATACCCCCGTCGACCGCTGTCAGGCTGGCCCCGTTCCCGATATGGCATGTAATGATTTTCAGCTCTTCGATCGGGCGGTCCATCAGCTCGGCCGCGCGCTTGCTGACATAATCATGCGATGTGCCATGGAAGCCGTAGCGGCGGATTTTGTGCTTTTTGTACAGCACTTTTGGAATGGCGTACATGTACGCTTTCTCTGGCATCGTCTGGTGGAAAGCCGTATCGAACACAACGGATTGCGGCACGTTCGGCATATTCGCCTCCACGGCTTTGATCCCCATCATATGGGCCGGATTATGCAGCGGCGCCAGATCGAACAAGCGGCGAATCTCGGCTTTGACCTCCGAATCGACCAGTACCGAGTTATTGAACGATTCGCCGCCATGCACGACGCGATGGCCGACCGCATCGATCTCGTCGGTCGACTTCAACACGCCGACTTCCGCATCGGTCAGCTTGCCCAATACTTTGCGGATTGCCGTCGTATGGTCGAGAATCTCGCTGACTTCCGTGATCTCTTCTGCATGATACGGCTCATGCACGAGGATAGAAGAATCCAACCCGATGCGCTCTACCCGGCCTGCCGCCAATACCGATTCGTCCGTCATATTATATAGCTGATATTTAAGCGAGGAGCTTCCCGCGTTAATTACAAGTATTTTCATAATCGTTCCCCATCCTTATCATACTTGAAAAATCCGACGCCCGTTTTCACACCAAGGTGGCCGGCTCGCACCATCTTTTTCAACATTACGGACGGACGATATTTGATATCGCCGAATTCGCGGAACATACGCTCCATGGCCGCCAATACCGAATCCAGACCAAAACGGTCCGCCATTTCCAAAGGCCCGTATTGGAAATGGTATCCGATGCGCATCGCATTGTCGACATCTTCTGCCGAAGCAACGCCTTCCTGGAGCACATGAAGAGCCTCGTTGATAAGAACGCAGATAATGCGCGTCGTGACGAATCCCGGAGATTCATACACCATCACGCCTTGCTTCTGTACAACTTCTTCGACGAAGCGCTTCGTTTCGTTAAATGTCGTATCCGACGTATTCAGCCCGCGGATCATCTCCACAAGCTCAACCTTCGAGACAGGATAAATAAAGTGCATGCCGATAACCCGCTCCGGATATTTCGTCCGGCTGGCCATTTCAGTTAACGACAAGGTGGATGTATTGCTTGCCAAAATAATATGGCTCGGACAGACGCGGTCCAATTCGGCAAATACTTGCTTCTTCGCTTCCAAATCCTCCAAGATCGTCTCAATGACCAATTCGCAGGATCCAAGTTCCGCCAAATGCGTCACCTTATGTATGCGGGATAGGATCAATTTTTTCTCCGCCTGGGTAATGGCCCATTTCTCCAATTGTTTGTCCAGACTCGCTTCAATCATCGAGTAGGCATGATCCAGCTTCTCTGTCGACTTTTCTACCAGCAGCACGTCCAAGCCTTTAACCGCAAGCATTTCCGCAATGCCTTGGCCCATTGTTCCGCCGCCGATGACGCCAATTTTCTTGAAAAACATGGCTTCTTCCACCTTTCCTCCACCTTTCCTCCATCTATGCTCTGTCTATTGTACCCGATAACAGGCATTCGTTATCAGTGCACAGGGATCTTAACGTATCATAACATGAATCTTACACATAAAAAAAGAAAAACCCAGCGTGTTTTCACGCTGGGATTATACCCTGTCACATAATAGACACCGAAACTGCTCTCCGCTCAAGTTTTCCTCGCGCAGAAGCTGGTGCAAAATGCGCTCGAAGGCAGGCTTGCGCTCGCTCAACAGCGCGTGCGTACGCTGGAACAGCTGCTCCATGATGACTTGCGTCTGACCGGTCAGCGCTTCCGGCGGCACCTGCTTCAAGCGGACGATGCCCAGCTCCGTCAGGCCGGCATTGACCATCGTATCGACGATGTTCAGCGCCTGATCGAAGTCGCTCTGGGAGCCGGTGCTGCGGTTGCCGTAAAAGATCTCCTCGGCAACGGCTCCGCCAAGCGCAATCATAATCTGTTCCTCCAGGAACGGCAACGTGTACAGATAACGCTCTTCCAGCGGCTGATGGCGGACATAGCCAAGCGCCTGCCCCCTTGGGCTAAGCGCCACCTGGGATACGCTGCCGGGTCGAACCACCTCCGCCATAATCGCATGCCCAAGCTCATGGAGCGCGACACGCCGACGTTCTTCCTGATTCGTCTCCCGGTCGATCTTCTCGCCCATCATCACTTTATCAATCGCCTGGGACAAATCGTTCGTCGTAATGACATCCGACTCATCCCGCATCGCATAGATCGCGCCTTCGTTCAAGACACTCTCCAATTGTGCGCCGGAGAAGCCGAACGTCTCGTCGGCGATCCGCTCCAGATCGACGTCATCGGCCAGCGGCTTATTCTGGGCGTGCAGCTTCAAAATATGAAGCCGGCCCTTTTTATCGGGGAGATCGACCTGAATATGGCGGTCGAACCTTCCCGGGCGAAGAAGAGCGCTGTCCAGTATTTCCTTGCGGTTCGTCGCGGCCATGACGAGAATGCGCGGGCTCATGTCGGCATACAGCCCGTCCATCTCCGTCAGCAACTGGTTCAGCGTCTGATCGTATTCCCGCTGCTGTCCGCCTTCCCGCTTGCCGCCGATGACATCGATCTCGTCGATGAAGATGACGGCGTTCTGCTTCTTCTCCTTGGCTGCGCGCTGCCGCGCCTGCTTGAACAGCTCGCGTACGCGGCCGGCTCCGACACCGACGAACATCTCCACGAACTCGCTGCCCGCAACACCGATGAAGACGGCATCGGCATAATGCGCCGCCGCTTTGGCCATCAGCGTCTTCCCTGTCCCCGGAGGACCGGTAAGCAGGATGCCCTTAAGCGGACGGATCCCAAATTTCCTAATCTCGTCCGGGCGAACAAGGAAATCGAGCGCTTCAACTAATTCGTTCTTGGCTCGTTCCTGCCCGCCAATCTGCTCGAAGCTTAGCGGGGCTACGTCCGCCTTGCGCGAAGTGCTGTGGGCTCCTCCGTTCGTCACTCCGGCGCCACCGCGCCGCTTGACGGCATACGAGAGTACGATGCATACAGCGGCAATCAATACGATCGGAATGATATTCACGCCGCGAAAAGCGAGAAAGATAACGATCGAAATCGCCGCTCCGATAGCTACCTCAGGCCAGTGGATCGATAGTCTGTTCTTCATGCGGCCACACCCCCATTGCGGTACCGTCCAGCGGCAAGAGCATCGTCTTGCTGCCTTGCTTGTCCTTCAGTTGAATATAGATATACTGGTTATCCATCTCCGTCACGACTTCCAGACCCGACTGCTTCGTCTTCAGCTCCAGCAGCTTCTTCGGAATATCGCTATAATTCTGGTGAACCATTGCCTCGGCCACATCGAACATTGCCTGCGACCACCAATTGTCAATCGATGACGTACTGTTCTCATTGATATATTCAATCCGAATGTTTTTTCCTTTGGCGTACGGTGCTATATCGGGTTTCAGCTTCTGCACCACTTCACGAATATTGGCGCTAGAATCGGTCTGAATTTGAATGTTCAGCGTATCCGAATGCCAGTCTACCTGGTACTTCATTATCTCGGCATGCTGCCGCATAACCCGATCTACGGGCTGTTGCACATACTTCGTCTGATATACGGCCCACCCGCCGAATAAAATACCGCCGGTCAGCAGCATTATAAGCAGGGTCGGCGTGATGCGAATGTTCTTCGTCATGCCACTAAAACCCCTTTCTATTCCTGTATCTCACTGAATTTGCAATTTGGACATATTGCTGGCATGCAGACGAAATCATCTGCTGTGGCTGATATACGGTGCTTTAATGTATGCAAATCAAACGGACTATTTATCTATCATTTTGTGATATATAAGAGTATATCATATTTGATATATAATATCGGAATGTAAAGTGTTCCATGACTGCCAGGACAGCAAAAAGCACCGCCTCCCCTCAGCGGCGAAATTACGCTGAAGCGAAGCGGTGCGCTATGAAATTGCAGGTCCAAGCTGCCCCGGGCTATTGAATTGCAGGTCTCCGGGCTATTGGTTGGGCAGTCCATAAATCTCGCCCACTGGAGAACCGTCGTAGAAGGAATAAAACTGATAAAAATAGCGGCGCGTCCCTTGCTCGTCCTTACGTTGGACGAAGGCTTGCCACACATAGTGATTATCCATGTATCCAGGCAGCAGGCGCACGATGCGGACATCGGGGTGCGCCTGCTGGATCATGGCCTTCACCGTGGCCTTATCCACGGTATCGGCTACCGGAATGGAGGTGACCCGATCGGGCAAGACCCACACCCAGACCGCCTTCCCTTCCTGGTTGACCCCTTGAATGACGTAGACGACTTTATCCCATATGCCCTTCTCGATGCCGTTCACTTCGGTCAACGGCACCACTTGCTGCGCGTGCTGCAGGATGTCTGCTTCCTTCTTCCGCTCGTCGGAATAAATATTATTGACGTACATGACCGACGCGGTAATCAACAAGATCAGCACGACGAACGCCTGCACAGCGATGAACCACCGGTTGCGGTGGCGACGACTGCGGCTTCTGGCCATGCGCTCCTCCCGTCAGCGCTCGAGCAGGCGCTCGAAGCACCGCCCGGCTTCATAGAGAATGCGCTCTTCGTCCAAGGTTAGGCACTGGCCGTCCTTAACCACTTGGCGCCCATCGACCCATACATGGGCGACGTCTTTGGCGGAAGCGGAATAGATCATATGCGAGACGAAATCGGTATGCGGCACGAAATGCGGCTGGTTCACATGGACCGCCACGATATCCGCCTTCATGCCGGGCTCCAGCAGACCCAGCTTCTCTGCCCGGATCGTCTGCGCTCCGTACAACGTGCCCATCCGCATCGCTTCGGCTGCCGGCACCGCCGTTGGATCGCCGGAAACGCCCTTATGAATCAGCGCTGCCAGGCGCATCTCTTCGAACATATCCAGATTGTTGTTGCTTGCCGGCCCGTCGGTTCCCAGCGATACGGTTACGCCGGCGCGCAGCAGCTCCGGTACCCGCGCCACACCGGAAGCCAGCTTCAGATTGCTGCCCGGATTATGGGAGACGGCCACCTCATGACGAGCCAATACTTCGATCTCTTCATCGGTCAAATGAACGCCGTGCGCCACGAAGGAAGGGCGGGAGAAGAAGCCGAGCTTCTCCAGATGAGCGACGGGACGCAGTCCGTAGTCCGCAACATTCTGAGCGACTTCCGCCGCGGTCTCCGACATATGCGTATGCAGCGGAAGATCGAGATCATGCGCCGCCTGCACGAACTTCTCGATGAAGCCTGGAGGGCATGTATACGGAGCGTGCGGCGCCAGCATCGCCGTGATGCGGCCATCCGCCTTGCCGTGCCAGTCGCGGGCGAATTGAACGGCCTCCCGCAGCTTCGCTTCCTGCACATCTGCCGGGCATAAGCCGATGGCGCCGCGCATCAGGCAGGCGCGCATGCCAGACTCCTCGATAACCTTGGCCACTTCATCCATATGATCATACATATCGACGAACGTGGTCGTTCCGCCTTTCAGCATTTCCAGAACCGAGAGCGCCGTTCCCCAACGGACGTCCTCCGCAGTGAATTTCGCTTCCATCGGCCACATCTTCTCTTGCAGCCACGTTTGGAGCACCATATCATCGCCATATCCGCGCAGCAGCGACATCGCCGCATGGCCGTGCGTGTTAATGAGCCCTGGCATGAAGAACAGCCCTTTGCCGTCGATCCGTACCGCCTCGGGCGTATCATGCTCCTGCGGCAAATGTTCTCCCAGAAAAACAATCATGTCATTTTCAATGACCATCGTACCTGTAACGGCTGTCCGCTTCGCGCCTGGGCGCAATGAGGCAAAGGTTCCGTTGCTAATGATAAGTTTCATCGTCATTCTACCGGAGCTTCCTTTCTGTCATCAGATAAATAGTAGGCCAGACTGAACATGTCCGTCGTAAAATCGGCCGTATGCACCCGCACATGAGCCGGAACGCGGAGGATTACCGGAGCGAAGTTCAAGATCGCCTCCACTCCCGCGTCGACGAACTGCCCCGCGACATGCTGTGCCTCCGAGGCGGGCACGGTGATGATGCCGATGCGAATTTTCTGTTCGCGTACGGTGTCTCCCAAATCATTCATCGGCTGCACGCGTAGATTGTTGATCTCGGTGCCTACCTTCGACTCCAGCGCGTCGAATACGGCTACAATCCGCATATTGTCCTTCAGGTAAGCCGTATAGTTGCACAATGCATGGCCCAGCTTCCCCGCGCCGACGAGACCGACATGAATAATCTGATCCAGCTTCAGGATATGGCGGATTTGTTGAATCAGGTAAGAGACGTCATACCCGATTCCTTTGCGTCCAAAATCGCCAAAATACGCCAAGTCTTTGCGAATCTGGGCGGGATTGAGGTCCAGCTTCTGACCCAAATCCTGTGAAGAAACCGTCAGAACCTCTCGCTGCTTTAGTTCCATCAAATGCCGTAAATAAACCGGCAGTCTGCGAACGACAGCTTCTGATATTTTCAACGTTTTCATATCTGTTTCGTTGCCCCCTCATCGCTCTTACATGCCTGTTTTTCGTGCTCGCTTAACCACGCTTCGATTCTGGGCACCAGCTGTACATTGGCCATGTGCTCCATCTTCGGTCCAGGAAGCGAATATAAGAAATGTTTTCCATAGCTCGTCTCAATGACCCGCGTATCGTACACGATGACGATGCCTTTATCCTGAGTGGTCCGCACAAGGCGTCCGAAGCCCTGCTTGAAGCGGATGACCGCCTGCGGAACCGAATATTTGCGAAACGGGTTCTGCTTCTGACGCTTCAGCCGATCGCATTTGGCTTCGACGAGCGGATGGTTCGGCGGCTGGAATGGCAGCCGGACAATGGCGAGACAGGTGAGCGCGTCTCCGGGAATGTCGACCCCTTCCCAGAAGCTGCTCGTACCGAGCAGCACGGAGGCCGGCTGCTCCCGGAAGCGGCGCGTCAGCTTGCTGCGGTTGCCGCTATCGATGCCTTGGCCCAGCACCTGAATGCCACTAGCGCTCAGCGCTTCCTTCAGGGGCTCGTACACATCCCGGAGCATGCGATAGGAGGTGAACAGGACGAGCATTCTGCCACGCGTGACGAGCGCCACATCCCCGATCGATGTGGCGAGCTTCTGATTGAAGACCGTGTCGGATGAGCCTTTGACGCTGGGGAAATCACGCGGGATAACGACCAGCGCCTGCTCCCGGTAATTGAACGGGGATGGCAGAATGACCGTATGCATCCTGCCGTCGTTGGCGGCCTCCGTCAGCCCGATTTGCTCCTGTATGAACTGGAACGATTTATCTACGGACAGCGTGGCCGAAGTAAGGATTACGCTCTTCTTCGGCTCGAAGAAATAACGGTTCAGCGCCTCGCTCACGTCAACCGGTACGGCATACATTTGCAGCGACTTGAACTTGAATTGCGTGTCGCCCTCCATCCAGTACACCGTCTCGGGATCCGATCCTTGTATGAATAGCCGGAAATCATCGCGGACCTGGCCTACATCCTTCAGCAGCCCGCTAATATCGACGATGACGCCCTCCAGCTCGTCGTCATCGGCCTCTTTCCACTCATTGACCAGCTTTTCGCCCGAACGCACGATATCGCTGAGACGGATGTGGATCGATTTCTCCAGCTCCACCGCTTCGGGCCAACGATCCGGCCGTTGGCCGGCTGGAAGGCGCAGCACCGACTGCCCGCCCTCGAATGGACCGGATTCCCCGGAAGGAAGCAGTTGATACAGCATGTCATGCAGCCGATCCCATTGCTCCTTCGCGTCGACGATCTGCTGGAGCAGCTTATCGATCCCTTCGGCCCAGATAAGCGCTTTCTCATGGCCTGACAACCGGAGTCGATGTTGAAGCACGATAAGAGCGCCGCTCTTGCTGTCTTTGAACAACCGGGTCAGCGGGTGAATAAGTGAAAAATATTGCAAATTCGTCCCCAAGTGCTTGCTAGCCGTCTCCTCGAAATGATGCGCCTCGTCAACGACGAGATGCTCATAGCCCGGAAGCAGACGATGGTCCGCCATCACGTCGGTAAATAATAACGAATGATTTGTAATGACGATATCAGAGAGGTTTGCGTTATTTTTGGCCCGGTGATAGAAGCAGCGGCGGAACCAAGGACAGGAACGGTTCAGGCAGGAATCGCTGTCGCTGGATACCGAATCCCAGAACTCGGGCCCTTTGTGCACGAGATGCAGTTCCTCGTCATCTCCATGCTCCGTCTGGCTAAGCCATACGAGCAGCTGCGCCGCTGTAATGCTGTCATCTCTTGCGTGGACGAACTCTCTATCACTTATTTTATGTTCAAATTTGCGCAAACACAAATAGTGGCTGCGGCCTTTTAGTATCGATACCTTGAATGTAAAAGGAACGATCTGCTCGAGAAGCGGCACATCGCGCTGTCTTAACTGCTCTTGCAGGTTGATCGTATGGGTGCTGACGACCACCTTTTTCTCATGAAGAGCGCTGTGATACAGGGCCGGCAGCAAATAACCGAGCGACTTGCCCGTTCCCGTTCCGGCTTCAATCAGCAAATGCTTGTTCTCATCGAGACATTGCATTACTTCGTTGAACATCTGCTCCTGAGCGGCGCGAGGCTCATAATGATCCAGCATCGCTTCCATCCGGTGCTTCACTTCATCCAGGAATTGGCGGAATGACTTGCCGGACAGCGGATGGTCTGCGGACGTCTCCCGAGGCGGCAACATATTGGTCCAATCGTCCTGCTTGAGCATCAATTGGCGGTGGGGGAAGCCGCCTTCCTCCTCCCAGCTTGCCAAATTCCGCTCCCGTTCACGCAGCTTCTCCGCCAGAAGCCACTTCAAATCCCATTCTTCGTGATCCCCGAACACATCGATGATGCCTTGCAGCGTAAGCATAGGCAAGTCATCAATGGCTTCCATGCACCGGCGGAAAATGTCCGCCGTCGCCAGCGCATCGCTGTCCGCCTGATGGGGCCTGTCATGGGCAATGCCGAAATCATGAGCGACGGAACCGAGCTGATAGGAAGGAAGCGAAGGAAATAAAATGCGAAGCAACTCGATCGTGTCCACTATCCGGCCCGTGAACGGCAAATAACCGGTCTGCTCCAGCGCCTGGCGCAAATATTGGTAATCGAAGCCGACATTGTGGCCGACCAGAACCACGTCGCTGAGCAGGGGCACCATCCCGGTCATCGCCTCGTCCAGTTCTGGCGCATCCTGAACCTCCTTGTCGGAGATGCCTGTAAGATTCGTGATGAATTCGGGTATGCTTGCCGTCGGACGAACCAGGGTATGATATTGTTGTTCTACGCTCAGATCATGTCCCAGTACGACAAGGCCAATCTGTATAATTTCATCGCTGGGCTGATTGCCCGTCGTCTCAAAATCCAACACTGCAAATCTCATTATCTGTTAAATTCCTCTCACCGTTTCTGTTCATAGCATAACAGATGATCGGCCATTTGGAAATGCACAGAGGGAAACATCTGTGCGTATTTTTACGAACAGGTTTCCCTCTCTGGTTACGGCATGTGAATCCATTCACCGCCATATTGCAAATGATCGCTATCCGACAGACACGCTTTCAAGTTCAAGACAGGCTCTGGCAGTGAAGGATCAAGCAGGTGCGCTTTGCTGAAGTATTCCTTTGCTTTGGAAAGATCTTGCTGCTCGGCGCTGATGCAGCCCAAGGCATTGTAAGCGATCGCTTTGAGGTATTTGCTCTCGGTCAGCGGAATGATGAGTTGAAAATGATGTCCCGCTTCCTGATTCCGACCCAAATGCAAATAACTCATGGCCAAATAAATGCGGCTGTCCATATGATCAGGCCTTATCGATGCCGCCGCTTCCAAATGCTTGACGGCTTCATCATACATCATCAGCATGTAGTATCCCTGACCTCGCGGGAACGGATCCGTAATATCGGGCAGTGTCGGCTGCGGCTGCGCCTCGATCGCGTCATTTGAACTATGCGGACGCAGCGAGGCGAGCTTATCCTCGAACCGAAGCCACTCCTCCACGATGTTATCGCTCATGGTGGACAGCACCTTCACTTGCCGGTCCAATTCCTGCTTAAGCTCTCCCGTGGCATGGGGATACTTCCGAATTAATTCATCCAGCACTTCATTCATCGTCGCGAATACTTGTTGCAGCACGATTCCATCCCACCTTTACGAGTGATGCGTATCGTCTTCATAACGGATCTACGTTCATTGTGCGTTAAGGGGGTGGATTTCATTCCGTGCTCCAACGTTTCCCCAACGGAGCCTGTCGCTGTCAAGAGCTTGGCCTTGTCCAGGATGAAGCGTACCGTTGTTCGCGGCGTGAGCAACAGGCCATTCCGCACCAATTACTTGATCGTCGCGTAGGCTTCCGTCCCGGCCATGAATTCCACCGGCTTGTTGTCCCCATCGACGAACACGAGCTTCGGCGTATAGGAACGCGCTTCTGCATCGGTCATCGCCGCATACGAAATAATAATGACATTATCTCCGGGCTGGACAAGGCGTGCCGCCGCCCCATTCAAGCAGATGACCCCGGAATGGCGCGGACCCGGAATGACATAAGTCTCCAGACGGGCTCCGTTGTAATTATTGACAATCTGCACTTTCTCATTGGCCCAAATGTCGGCGCACTCCATCAGATGCTCGTCGATTGTAATGCTGCCAACATAATTCAAGTTGGCCTCCGTCACCGTAGCCCGGTGGATTTTCGATTTCATCATTTCACGGAACATAAGCATCCTCCTTGGCGGCTGAACAGCCGGTTGTCGATTAAGCGCGTTCGCCCGAAGCGGACCGCCAGCGCGATAAGCACGTCGCTCCCTGCATTGACGACCGGTTCAGCGGAAGGCAGCGCCTGCAGGGCCGGGAACGTCAATATGTCAATGTAATCAATGTCCGCTAGCGGCGCCTCGCCGATGACCTGACGGATGCGGGACTTTACTTCTTCCGCCGTGAGTCCAGGCTCCTGCCCCAGCCATTCCTCCGCCATGCGGAGCGAGCGGGATAAGCCGAGCGCCTGCCCGCGCTCCTCCCCGCTCAGGTACACATTGCGCGAGCTGAGCGCGAGCCCGTCCGCTTCCCGCACAATCGGGCAAGGCATGAGCACGACATCGAAGTTCAGGTCGTCCACCATCTGTTGAATGACGGCCACCTGCTGCGCGTCTTTCATTCCGAAGTATGCCCGATCGGGCTTGACGATATGGAACAGCTTCGCGACGACGGTCGTTACGCCGTCGAAATGGCCCGGGCGGGACGCGCCGCACAGCGGCTCGGTCACTTCGCGCACATGAATCGCCGTCTTCGTCGGCTGCGGATACATCTCTTCCGGAGCCGGGAGGAAGACGATATCGATGCCAAGCGAAGCCGCAAGCTTCAAATCCCGCTCCTCATCGCGCGGATATTGGGCTAGATCCTCATTGGGCCCGAATTGAATCGGATTTACGAAGATGCTTAGTACCGTGACCGCGCATTGCTCCTTCGCTTGCCGCAGCAGACTGGCATGGCCTTCGTGAAGATATCCCATTGTCGGGACGAGCCCGACCTCGGCCCGTCCCGATTGCTGCTCCGCTTCCTGCCGCAGCCTGCGCACCGCGGTTCGCAGCTCGGCGATGGTCCGTACGGTTATCATCGGATATCTCCTACTTCCTTGCCGGCATGCCCGTACAATTGGACCTGCACTTCTTCATCAGCCGTGAACGAATGGTCTTCCGCCGGGAAGGCTTCCCCCTTCACCTCTCGCACATAGGCGCCGATCCCCTCTCGAATCATGCTTCCAATATCGGCATAGGTTTTAACGAACCGCTTCTCGCGGTAATCCGCCGTATAGCGCAGCAGATCGTGAAATACGAGTACCTGGCCGTCGCAGCCCGTGCCCGCCCCGATACCAATCGTCGGAATCGAGAGCCGCTCCGTAATATAAGCCGCCACTTGCGCCGTCACCAGCTCGAGCACAAGCGCAAAGGCGCCGGCTTGCTCCAGCGCCAAGGCATCCTCCAGCAGGCGGTTCGCATCCTCGGCCGTCTTGCCTTGAATGCGGTAGCCCCCGATCTGATGCACCGATTGCGGCGTCAAGCCGATATGGCCCAGGACGGGCACCCCCGCTTGCACGCACGCTTCGACCGTCGCCGCGATCTCCTTGCCGCCCTCCATTTTGACCGCATGGGCATGACCTTCCTGCATCATGCGGCGGATGCCGGCTAGCGTGTCCGACACGCTGCCGTGGTACGTCATGAACGGCATATCTGTTACGATGAAGGTGCGGGACGCGCCGCGCCGCACGGCGCGCGAATGATACACCATGTCATCGAGCGTAACCGGCAGCGTCGAGTCATAGCCGAGCACGACGTTGCCCAGAGAATCGCCGACGAGAATTAAATCGACGCCGGCGGCTTCCGCTAGCTGGGCCGACGGGTAATCATACGCCGTC
Organism: Paenibacillus popilliae ATCC 14706; assembly: GCF_000315235.1. Lineage (GTDB taxonomy): Bacteria > Bacillota > Bacilli > Paenibacillales > Paenibacillaceae > Paenibacillus_B > Paenibacillus_B popilliae. The sequence continues at coordinate 21,239 of NZ_BALG01000068.1, forward strand.
ACCATAGCCAGCTTCTCCCCACGCCCCTTCATCGCCTTCATTTTCATAATGTTTAACGGTTGTGTTGCCATCTCGTACATTCCATCTCCTTTTGTAGAGGCTGTTCATCATGTCCGCTTTTTCCCGAAAAAGATATGGGAACACGGAGCTTCGAAATCGGCCTCCTTGTTTGTTATTCGGCCCCGTTCCTTCTCCGTAGTGTGCGCAAGTGTGCGCAAAACAAAAAAACCTCTCAGCATGTCCTGCTAAAAAGGTCACCAAAGAGAAAAAGAGGTCGCATGCGGACGTCCTTCTGTCTCGGTCCCTTCGGCTCAGAGCAGATACGTGACACCACGTTCGTCAAGGAATATGTACTTGTCGACACGATTTTCCTTGCTTGGGTGAGTGCGATTCTCTCCTGAGATACCGCCTCACCGACTACAGTATAACAGATCCATGGACCTCTTTCACCCGGAAAAATGCATATCTCCGGCAAAAACTTTGTGCACCTCTCCCGTCTTGTCCTTCAGCAGCAGGGCCCCGGATTCATCCAGCCCTTTCGCCACACCCTCTAGCGGCCCTTGCGGGGTATCGATGGTCACCTGGCGCCCTAGCGTCATGCTCTGCGCCTCCCACAGCGTGCGGATGGGCGCGAACCCTTGCTCCTCATAGAGCCGGTACATCTGCTCCAGCTCCTGCAGGCATGCCGCCACCAGCGACGCCCGATCCACGTCCCGGCCCGTGACGATCTTCAGGGACGTCGCCTTCTTTTGCAGCTCCTCTGGGAAGTCGCCGTTGTCCAGGTTGACGCTGACGCCGATGCCGGCAATGACATAGAGCAGCCGCTCGCCTTCGGCGGCCGACTCCAGCAGAATGCCGGCCACTTTCTTGCCGTCGACGAAGATGTCGTTCGGCCATTTGATGCCGAGCGGGGCCGACGTCAGCTTCTTCATCGCCCGGGATAAGGCCACCGCCGCGAGCAGTGTCAGATGCGGCGTATACGGTAGCGAAATGCGAGGGCGGAGGACGATGCTCATCCAGACGCCCTTACCTGCCGGCGAATGCCAGACATGCCCCTGGCGGCCCCGGCCGCTCGTCTGCTCTTCCGCCAGGACGACCGCGCCCTCGGGCACGCCCTCCTGCGCCCAGGCGGCCGCTTCGTTCTGTGTCGAATCCGTCTTCTCCAGGATACGGAACCGGTTGCCGAAGGTGCCCGGCACCAGCTTGCTGAGCAGCGCCGCCTCATCGAGCCGGGTCGGCTGGGTTACGAGCCGGTACCCGAGCTTCGGCACGGCGTCGAAGCCGTAGCCTTTGGCGCAAAGGACGTGGATATGCTTCCATACGGCCGTTCGCGTAATCTGGAGCCGGCAGCTCAATTCCTCGCCGGAAATATATTGATCCGGGTGTTCCCGGAACCAGTCCAGTACTTTTTGATTCATGCTCGGTTCCACTCTTTCTCCACGTATTTCCTAAGCGCATCGCGCTCGTTCGGCACATCGTCGAGCGCGACGGCGAGCCAGGCGGCTTCGAGCGCCTCGCGCAGCCACGGCCCGGACGGACGGCCGGACGCTTGCAGCAGATCCCCGCCCGTCAGGGCGATATCCGGCAAGCGGCGGACGGCGATGCGCTGGAGCCAGGCTTCGCCGTCCCGCAGGAACGGCGCAAGCCGCTCCTCCGGCACGCCGGCCAGCGCCCGGCGGCAGGTCTGCCATCCGCGGAGCGCGTCCTCGCCGCAGGCGTAAAGCGCCTCCGCGTAGGCCCGGCGCCAGGCGCGCTCGCCGCCGGGCCCAGCCAGAGCGGCCTCGCCCCCAGCCGCCAGCCGTGCTTCCACGCGCAGGACGCCGAGCACTGCGTCCTGCTGCGCGCCCGAGAAGCGAAGCGCCTGCACGATGCGCTTCGCTTCCGCCTCGCCAGCCGCCAGGCCGAGCAGCAGCGAAGCGAAGCGAAGCTCGGGCCCAGCTACAGCCCCGAGCGCGCATAAGAGCTGCGGCCAGCCATCTGGCGCAGGGCCTGCCAGCGCGCCGAGCGGCTCTTTCGCATAGCGCAGGAGCCCGCTGCGCGCAAGCATTGCCCACCCGCGGGCCGGATCGGCTCCAGCGGTCAGCTTCCACAGCTCGTCGCGCACGCGTTCCATCGCGACGTAGCGCAGCGTTGCCCGTTGGCGGAGGAGCGCCCGCCACGTCGACTTGGCGATGCGTCCTTCCAGCAGCGACGCGAAGCGGACGCCCCGCAGCATCCGTAGGGCATCCTCGCAAAAGCGCGTCTCCGGGTCGCCGACGCAGCGGATAAGGCGCCGTTGCAGATCATCCCGGCCGCCGAACGGATCCCGCAAGCGGCCTTCAATATCAAGCGCCATCGCGTTGATCGTGAAGTCGCGGCGCCGGAGATCCTCCACCAGATCATCAATGAACTCGACCTCTTCGGGCCGCCGATGATCCTCATAGGCAGATTCCTTGCGGAACGTCGTCACCTCATACGTATCATGATCCATAACGACCGTCACCGTGCCATGGCCGATTCCCGTAGGCACGACGCGGCGGAACAACGCCGTCACTTGCTCCGGCAGAGCGGAGGTGGCGATATCGATGTCGCCGCTCGGCCGGCCGAGCAGCCTGTCCCGCACGGAGCCTCCGACAATATAGGCTTCATGCCCCGCCGCCAGCAGATGGCGCATCACTTGCTGCGCCTTTGCATACAACACTTCTTCGTCTGGATTACATTTCATCCATGGGTCTCCCCTTTACATGCAAGCGCGCAATGGCAGCCAATTGCGCACAGTAGATTCCGGCGTACGTCAACAGATGGGCTTCGGAATGCCGACCTCTTGCCCGAGCACCCGGTAATATATTTTTTCATATTCCCACGTGATCAGATCGTTGCAGAAATCGTGATGAGCCCGATGCAGACACGCCTCGCGCATCATCTGGGCGAGCCGCGGCTGGCTCAGCACTTGAATGGCATAATCCGCCATCGCTTCCGTATCCCCGATCGGAGCGAGGAATCCGGTCACTCCATGCTTCACCAGCTCCGGAATACCTCCGGCCTCCGAGCCGATCGTCGGCACGCCGCAAGCCATCGCTTCGAGCGCGACCAGGCCAAAGCTCTCTTTCTCCGAAGGAAGCAGCAAGCAATCGGCCATCGAGATGACTTGGGCGATTTCATCCTGCTTCCCGAGAAAGTGAACCCGGTCCTCAAGCCCCATCTCCCGGATTTTGCATTGCACCTTCGGCATATCCGGTCCTTCACCGACGAACACGAGACGGGCGGCTACTTCCTGTTGCACGCGATAAAACATATCCACGACATCCGCTACCCGCTTGACCGGTCGGAAATTTGAAATATGCATCAAAATTTTTTCAAACGGAAAAGCAAATTCAGCGCGAAGCTGAGTGACATCCCGCGGATAATAGATGCGCTTGTCAACGAAATTGTAGGTCAAATCGATCGGGCGGGTAATGTCCAGCAGCTCCCGCGTTTCTTTGATCAAATCTTGGGAAACGGCAGTAACCGCATCGCTCTCATTGATGGCGAACCGGATCATATCCTTGAGCGACTCATCCTGGGCGAGAACCGTAATATCTGTCCCGTGCAGCGTTGTGACAACCTTCAGATCCGGATGGGACATCTGCTTGGCCAAGTAGGCGCACACCGCATGCGGCACGGCGTAATGCACATGCAATACGTCGAGCTGCTGCATACTGGCTACCTGCGCCATTTTATTCGCTAGCGACAAATCATAGGGCGGATAGCGAAAAACATAATAATCGTTGACATCCACTTCATGATAGTAGATGTTCTTCAAGAACCCGGATCCGAGACGAAATGGAATATTGTGGGTAATAAAGTGCACTTGATGCCCTCGCTCTGCCAGAAGCTTCCCTAGCTCGGTCGCAACGACGCCCGAGCCTCCGAGAGACGGATAGCAGGTAATTCCGATTTTCAGTTCTTCCTTCAAGCCGATCCCTCCTATCTGTTCCAAAATGCTTCGTCCCCCGGTATTTCGCATGACCTGAACGGATAATTATAAAAAGGAGGAAACGGCATATGGCCCCTTCATCGCAAAGCCTTCGGCCAGGGCAAAGCCACTGGCCTGCCCAAGCAGAGCGTCTCTCGCCTCGACCCGTTCCACATACCCTTGATTAAGCGGCGTCAAGACGACATCATCGGTACCGCTTGGGCGGAAAAATTGTGAAGAATAGGCACGCAGCGCCTTGCGCTTCTCTTCATAGACATCCGTCACATCGACCAGAATCTGCGCGGGAGCGATATCATTAATGAAGTAATAAAAAACCTGCTCCACGTGATGCACGGGCATATCGGGTATATACCGGCGAAGCTTCGCATTAAAAATCGCTTCCTGCACAATACGACTGCACTGCATATGATCCGGGTGGCGATCCTCCCAGTAAGGCATGAATACGAGGCGGGGACGATAGCGGCGGATCGCCCCGACAACCGCATCGATATGCTCGTGCCGGTGCTCCAGCCCCCTGTCAGGCAGCTTCAGATTGTCGCGAACCGTCAGGCCAAGAATGTCGCTTGCTTGCTGCGCCTCGCCGCGCCGACGCTCGACTGTTCCATTCGAGGACATCTCCGCCTCTGTCAGATCACAGATGCCGACACGGAAGCCGATCTTCGTATGCTTGGCGATGGTGCCCGCCATCCCGATCTCCACATCGTCCGCATGTGCGCCAAAGGCAAGGATATCCAGCTCTTTCATTACACGTCCACTCCTGGCTTGTATTTATGAGACAATTCTCGCCATGCAAAATCGCCGCGCTGCAGCGCTTTAACCAAAATTTCCGCCGACGCGACATTCGTTGCCACCGGAATGCCCTGGACGTCGCATAGACGAAGCAGCGCGATAATATCCGGCTCATGCGGTTGGGCCATTAACGGATCGCGCAGGAAAATAATGAGATCCATCTCGTTTTCGGCGACAAGTGCGCCAATCTGCTGATCGCCGCCAAGCGGCCCCGATTGGAAGCGATGGATGTCCAAATCAGTTTGCTCCAAAATGCGAAGTCCCGTTGTGCCAGTAGAGTATAACTGGTGGCCACGGAATACACGTTCATATGCCGTCACGAAGTTGACCATCTCGTCTTTCTTCCGGTCATGAGCGATAAATGCGATTTTGTACATGCTGTAACCTCCGTTGTGATATCCCCTGTCATATAACGGCTTAGTCGTCTAGCAAATGTTCAAATCCGTAAACCAACGCTTGAAGCTCCATCACCTTCTTCACCGCAAAGTTGACTCCCGGCATATAGCCGGCCCGTTCATAAGAATCATGGCGAATTTTCAAGGTCTGTCCATCACCGCCGAAAATAACCTCCTGCTGTGCAAACACTCCTGGGAGCCGTACGCTATGAATTCGGAATCCATGATAGTACCCTCCGCGCGCGCCTTCCAGCTTCTCTTCTTCGTTCGGATTGCCTTGATGCTTCTCTTCTCTGGCCTGGGAAATCAGCTCGGCCGTCTTGATGGATGTCCCCGAAGGCGCGTCCAGCTTCTGATCCCCGTGGTATTCAATAATCTCAACATCCGGGAAATATTTGGCCGCCTGCTGCGCGAAGCGCATCATAAGTATCGCCCCAAGCGAGAAATTTGGCGCGATCAAGCCGCCGATTCCCTGGTTCTCGCACATGTCGCCCAAGCGTTCGATATCTCCCGGGGCGAACCCCGTCGTTCCGATTACCGGGCGAACCCCGTGCTGGATCGCCAGCTCGGTATGCTGTAGCACCGCTCGCGGCGTCGTGAAATCAACCATGACATCCGGCTCGCTTCCTTGCAGCGCCTCCTCGAGATCGGACTCGACGATGACGCCACAGGCCGTCAATCCGACCAGCGAACCGGCATCGACAGGACCTTCCGAACGGTCGACAGCGGCAGCGAGGCGAAGCGCATCATCTCCCAGCACCATTTTTACGACTTCACGGCCCATACGGCCTCCTGCTCCGACAACGGCTACTTTGATTTGTTCCATCCTCGCCTATTCCTTTCCTTATCGTACCCGCTAACCGTTCGGATGTTCCTCAATCCGCGTCCAGCGATCAGCGTCTCTCGTTTTGAATTTGTGCATAATATCGTCATGCGCCTTTGTCAAATCAATGCCAAGCGAATTGGCAAAGCATAATAAAATGAACAGGATGTCCCCCAACTCCAATTCAATGGAATTGTCTGCCTCCGAAGCCTTTTTTGGCTTCTCGCCATACGTATGATTCACTTCCCTGGCCAGTTCGCCTACCTCTTCCGACAAGCGCGCCAGCAAGGCAAGCGGACTAAAATAACCTTCCTTGAATTGCGATATGTAACGGTCCACTTCGCGCTGCATTTCTGCCAACGGCTTCTCGCGCAGCGACGACAAGAGCACCAATAAATCCGAATTTGTCGCCATGCCATCCCCTTCTTCGTTATCTGTTTCATTTCTGCTATTATGTTAACGTATACCCGGCTGGAAAACAAATGCTTTTTTATATGTAACTTATTTCGATATACTAAGAATGCGCCGCTCAGGCGCGATGCTTATCTATACGGAAAAAGGAGTCTTGCCACACGTGGATTCGACCTGGCTGCAACGCATATGGCAGACCTATCTGCCGATAACGATCGGAACGGCCGTATACGCGTTCGGACTGATCTACTTCATTATTCCGAACCAACTGATGGAAGGCGGCGTCACCGGGATTACGCTGCTGCTGAACTATGCCACAGGCATTCAGCCATCGATTTCCACACTCGTGCTGAACCTCCCGCTGTTTGTGATCGGGTGGAGAGCGTTGGGAACTCGGCAACTCATATACAGCATCTATGGCGTTTTGTCCCTCACCTTGTTTTTGTGGCTGTTCGAACGGGCCGTGGCCAATCAATGGATAGTCCCGTTCCAGACGGAGCACGATTTCATTCTTGCCTCCCTGTATGCGGGTGTGACGTTAGGGGCCGGCCTTGGCATCGTGTTCCGCTTCGGCGGCACCACCGGAGGCGTAGACATCCTGGCGCGGATCGCGAACCGAAGATTCGGGATCAGCATAGGGCAATTCATTTTGCTGCTCGATATCGTCATCATCGGCTCCGCCTTGTTCTACATTCCGAAGGAAAAAATACTGTACACGCTCGTAACCGTATTCATCTCATCCCGAATCATTGATTTTATTCAGGAAGGGGCTTATGCGGCCAAAGCCTTCACCGTCATCACCGACCATGCCGAAGCGATCTCGCAGACGATAACGAGCGAGATGGAACGCGGCGTGACGCTCATTCCCGTCATCGGAGCCTACTCCCATGAACACAAGCAGCTCGTGTACTGCGTCGTAAGCCGCACCGAAATGCGCCGCATCAAAATGCTCGTCAAGCAGATCGACCCGTGCGCCTTTATCGTCGTCAGCGATGTCCACGACGTGCTTGGAGAAGGCTTCCGTGAAGAGTAGCAGCAATCAAGCATACCGGCAATGCACTCTCACTGCCTCCTTTTCAGAAAATGGTATTAGGTCAAGATCGTAGACACGGAAATAATTATGCGGCGGTCTTCGAATTGAGATACTTACCTTCCATTTTATCAGGGGTCAACTAACCCATTGACGAATGAATGCGTCTGGAGCAAGTCTTGCTAGGCTTGGGAAGCATACTGGCTTCCCCGATCTGAGTGGTGTAGCACGATGCCTTCCGGCTGACGACGCCGTAAGCTTGCCGGAGCGCCTGCATGACAAGTTCCTTGGTCATCCGCACCTTAGTATAATAGCTAGACGGATGTACTCCATCATCTTGTTAAAGCACGCATATAGTACCTTTGGTATATCTTTTTTTTACTGTTGCATCCGTTAATCAGCTTATTACGGACATAAAAAATGAAGCTGCTGCGACTTGATAACTAGGTTCGCGGCTGCTTCATTTTTTACTATCATACGTCCCTTTTTGTATATGTAACCCCAATGATTAATCCCTAATGGTAACCTTTTGAATTGATCGATGAAGCTCTGGTGCGCCGAGCATCACGTTGGATCCACGCGCATTGAACGGACGGCAGGCTTCGACCCTAAGCTGCCTTCTGAAGCATTCGCTCCGTTCATGCCATGGTCATCGCACCTTCCGGACTCCTGTCGCGTGAACGAATCTGCATTCATCATACACGGGCCCCATTCTGACTGCTAGGTGGGGTCTATTTGTCGTTTACATTGTTACGAAAGGCAAATTGTCATTGTGACGTCCAACATGGAATTTGGCCAATGGACCTCCATCTTTGGGGACACCAAGCTAAAGTCTGCGCTAGTGGATCGTTTGGTGCACCATGCTCATATTCTCTCCTTTACGGGCGAGAGTTTTCGCTTCAAGCAAGCGATGGAACGGATTCCTTTTTATGCTTTGGAGGGTTGGCAAGGAGAAGAATATGAAAAAGTTTATAGCCCTATTATTATTTTTTGCCCTTTCATTTACAAGCCTTCCACTTGCTTTTGCGGATTTTACGAGCGGCCATTTGGTGATGACCGAAGTAGGATTCAAGCCGATTGAACAAATCCGGGTCGGGGATCTCGTTCAGGCAAAAGATGAAACAACGGGAAAAACAGAGTATCATAGAGTTGTTCAGTTATTCCAGAGTCAGGCGGATGAGACGTATCATATTACCGTCAAAGGAATTCCAATCACGACAACCGGGGAGCATCCGTTCTGGGTGCATGGCCAAGGATGGGTGGAAGCAAGACATCTGAAGGCGGGAGATCTGAAGGCGGGAGATCTGCTTCAAAATGCGGAAGGCAAGTCCTATCCGATCGACCGGATCGAGATGAAGAACAGCAGTACGCCTGTATATAA
>NZ_BALG01000067.1 GCF_000315235.1 Paenibacillus popilliae ATCC 14706
CCAATCTCGACTCTCTCCCTCCGGAGAGTATGTCGGTTGTAAGTGGGCAATTTTCAACCGATGATATTGGGTATTTTACATCCGATTTTCACAGTTTCACAACATCTCGAACAGCAGCTTCCAAATCCGCACCTGCAAAACCATCTGAAATTCTTACCAAATGTTGCGATAAATCATTTGATATTGTTCTCTTCAATCCTTTTTCAATATAAATCTTTATAATCTCTTCCCGTTCACTCGCAGTTGGCAGATCCACAAAAAATAGCTCATCGAAACGTCCTCTGCGCAACAGTTCAGGAGGCAGCTTGGATACATCATTTGCGGTTGCAACAACGAAGACTCTAGCGAGGCTTTCCTGTAACCAATAAAGGAATTGGCCGACTATCCATAATACGCATGGCGCCACATGATCGGCTGTTGATAATGCTTCTTTTAAACGATTCTCACTTTGCCCTAAGTACTGTCCATGTATAGTGGATAAATCCAAACGATACAGCGGCAGGTTCCATAAGGAGGCGATAGCCTTAGCTAACACTTATTAGTGTCCGTGAGGACTTACCCCAAAGCAAAACCCTTTTATACCGACAGAAGTTCCTAACCCCGACTTTGAAAAATTCAGCCTTATACCTCCAAATGATACTGATTTTCTAAAATAGAATCCCATATTTAATCGCTCCTTTTATTTAAATGTCTTCCTCTTGTATTTCTACATAATCCGGTATTTACCTTGAAACTCTATAGTCCAAGTCCAATACGAAGATTAATGAAGTTAGTGGATTAGAACCCCTGTACATTTTTGAACATCTTGTAATTTTCCCCTACTCTCTTCAGCTTCTTATATCCATTCAGTACTTCGTCCCCTTCTCTCCATTGCATCCCACCGGTGGATGTAATATTTTTCTTTTTTCCAGTTGATCTTTTATTTTGGCGATCATATTGGCAACATCCGGGCCGCGATAGATCATGGATGTTTCAAAACGGTTTTTTGCAAGTGAAAAATGCTGAGTTTTGCTGCGAAAAGTGCCAGGCTCCCTTGCCAGCCAAAACATTACTGTGGAATGCGTTCCATTGCCTGCTTGAGGCGGAAACTCTCGCCTGTGAACGAGAGAATATGCGCGTGGTGCACGAGACGGTCGACCAAGGCTGACGTGAGCTTCGTATCCCCAAATATGGAGGTCCATTGGCCAAACTCCAGGTTTGAGGCTGCTGCTCATAGCAATCGGCAATAACGTTGAACAGGAGCTCCGAGCCGGTCTGGCTAAAAGGGACATAACCGACCTCATCCAGAATGAGCAACTCCATCTTTTTTAGTTTTTCCCGAAAGCGGCTAAGCGTACCGGCTGCAAACTTCTCTTGCAGCACCGCGACCAGATCGGAGGCACGGTAAAATTGCACCGCATGCCCTTGCCGGCAAGCCTCAATCCCCAGCGCCGTCCGGCACCCGGAATGTTGTCCCGTGCAGGCGCTGGTTGGCGACGGTGTCAAGCCAGTGACGCACTTGGCGATTGAGATCCTGCAGTCGTCCCCAGTTCACCTGCGCTTGCTCGCCAGGCGCCGTCTCGAACCGCTCCGTCGCTTTCGATTGAATGGACGGTCGCAGCGGCTGCATGAAGATTCGAAGGATGGTGCTGCTGCCGG
>NZ_BALG01000066.1 GCF_000315235.1 Paenibacillus popilliae ATCC 14706
CTTAGTATGTATAAATTTTGTTTGCCTGATAGATTGCGCGCTGAACATGATGAGGCAGAGCTTTTGATGATTGAGCTTATCGATAGATTTTATAGGTTGAGGCAAAAAATTGCTGTTGAGTAAGAGGGGGTTTGAGGATTTATAGGGGTCCCGGATATGCTCGATTTTTGCGTGACCCCATGCCTTATAATATGGGGTCACAGTAAACGCCTTTTTTTAGGCTCGAACTCTTGTCCCATCTGGGTTTGAGCCTAGCACTGCACGAAAACCGAAGAAAATCTAGCATATGACTAAGTAATCTATTGATAAATGGTAGTTTTATATGGCAAATCGTTGTTTCTTTGTTGTGTTTTTCGGAGTATACTAAAAACTACCATTGGGAAGGAGGTTTTATGCCTAAAAATTATACAAAGAAGAATGGAACATATCGGGGAAAGAAGCAGTTTAAGCCTGACCCTGAGAAGTTTTTGTACAACGTAGATACGCTCTGGTACACGTTTGATGCTCTCAATTATGATGCGGTAATGCAGC
>NZ_BALG01000065.1 GCF_000315235.1 Paenibacillus popilliae ATCC 14706
GTTTTTCCGTTTTCATAAAGTTGCACCAGTTGCTTTTTAAACTCTGCTGTGAAAGTACGTCGTTGTTTTGGCATTGTAGACGATCCGCTCCTTAGGATAATAGCTTTATTCTACAAGCCCTTATTTTTGTTGTCCAACTAAGTGTAGCCGATCCAGCTAGGGGTTTTACGGCGCTAAGTTATAAGGATCGGAAAAGGGAGGATGTTCTATAACGAGGATGGAAGTCTCAAGAGTGACATCTCCTAAAGCAATACGTGAACGACTGAATCTAAAAGAAGGAGACAAGGTTTCCTTTGTTGAGGACGAAAGTGGTAAGATCGTCATTACGAAATCGAGCGTTGTCGCCTTACGCGAGTTTTTAGATTCGATGGCGAAGGGAGCCAAGGCGAAGGGAGTTAGTGAAGAAGAACTGCTGGACGATCTAGAACAAGTCCGGGAGGAAATGTGGAATGAACGAAACAAATAGTGGGGAGGGCATTAGTTAATATGCCGAGAGAAAAGGAAATAGAGGTACAAGCCGTCTCGTGTATGCTGCCGTTCACGGTGGAAACCGTCAACATGTCAATGTATGACTTTGCAGCGGAAGTGTACGACATGATTGGCAGGTCGTTCAGTATTCTCGAACATCCAAAAAAAGGGGCGCTTGCTTACGAACATGCGGAGCTGGAGACGCTGTTCAGAGTTCAAAAGCTCGCTATTAATCAATATGCATTTTAGGACGTTGCGGCCAATAAGATCGAGGTTGTAAGCGCTCGGGAGGCGACATGCAGGCTGTTTGCACACATGCCATACGTTGAGATGGTCGGCACAGAAATGAGCATGGACATTCTCGCAGAACTCGCCAGCAGACAAAAGAAAACGGAGTAGATCGGAACGGGACGCCTTCCAAGTGGCCATGGGTAGCAAATAAGACCCACTAGACGTATAAAAACCACTATGTTATCATATAAATATAAAAGGAGGCGTGCTAGTAACACGACTCCCGAGCAATAGCCGCTTTAAGAGCGGTCGGCTTGAAAACAAAAGTTTGTCTGAAATAGACCGAAACCTTTTGCGTAGGGGCGGTCTATTTCTTATGGTTCAAAAGAGCAATGACGATGGTAATGATAAACGTCAGTAACACAATAACAAATGTGCCGAAGTCAATCATAAGCGTCAAAGCGTCTTTTATCTCCATGTAGCATCACCTCCCTTCCGGAGGCTTAGCCGACCGCGCCATAAAGCCTTTCTATTGCTTGATAAGTATACCCTATTTCTCCGGACTCTGTAAACTAGAATTTGTCGAATAATCGCCATGCTCTCGCTTAATATAAGCGGAAAATCAGGCAGTCTTGACGATCGACTAACGGACAGATGGCGAGAGTAGCTTTGTTTCAATTAACAAATACAAAATCTTGGATTTGAACGCCTAAACTCATTCGTACATATGTACAAAACACGAACTTTGTGTATATGAATACAGACAAATTTCCGGCCGGAATCAAGATAACGTTCGTGTCCTATGAAGCTCTTGCCTATCTTGTTGGTGTTGCTAACTCTCTCTTTCAACCAGTTTTCGCTGTACTTCAACAATGTAGACATTCAGTTCTTGGCTTAGTTTAATGACTTCATCATCAGCAACACCTCCGACTACAGCTCTTAATAATTCCTGCCTTAGCCCATTAATTTTTAACAATAGCTCTTCAATTGTCAATATCGCTCGAAAATTCCCCAAAAGTATCGCTCGAAAATTCCCCAATTTCATCGGTCGGCTTCAGCATCGCCTATTGAATCAGGAC
>NZ_BALG01000064.1 GCF_000315235.1 Paenibacillus popilliae ATCC 14706
CGATGGAACGGATTCCTTTTTAAGCTTTGGAGGGTTGGCAGGTGCCTCGGTACTTTTGGCTGCAAAATTGAGCATTTTTCACTTGCAAAAAACATTGTGCCCCGTATGATAAACAAGATGAACCTCATATTCGAATTGCAACAGGTGATTTTTATGATTTAGAAAAAGAGCATGGACGTAGAGACGCTATTTTATTGACTTTACAAAGTTTAGCTCATGAATTGCAACACTATTATCAATGGTTAGATGATGATGAGTTTCTTGAAGATGAAGCGGAAGAAGGTGCAGGAGAACTTATTAGAGAGTACCTCGAAGATAAATTTGAGGAGTTTTGGTCTTCGTTGAATGGGTAAGCCAGGGCTATCGTAGCGATAGTCCTTTTTTTGATACCCTCGTTTGTAGGGTGGTGATACTGTGAACGAGACAAATAGACCCCACCTAGCAGTCAGAATGGGGCACGTGTATGATGAATGCAGATTTGTTCATGCGACAGGAGTCCGGAAGGTACGACGACCATGGCATGAACGGCGCTAATGCCTGACTCTTGCAAGTCGGGGTGAGGAACATAGCTTGAGGCACTTCCCGTACGCTTGGTGCTGGCTGTTTAGGATCACAAGGCGATCCCAGAACATTTCATTATTCAAGCGAGCTTTTAATAACAGCACTTTGTCAACACGCTGATGGAATGTAATTCCTTGGGTTTATCGCCTTCCAAGCGGGAATTGATAGGATATTCCGTTAAAGATGAGGGGGAGCTTCCAGGGAGCGGATTCGCAGGTAGAGCACGAGGAAAGCCCGTGATCCAGGCACAGACGCCAAGATTCACGGGCTTCGGCGTAGAGGTTAGTGCATTTGTACGTACTAACCAAAGATACGTTCGCCCACCACATGAAGAATCGCTAATATCGCCAAGAATGCCATTTCAACCACTCCCGGATAAGAGATTCCAAGAAACTATAGCGTTCCTTGTACTATCTATATCGGCAATCTTTCTATCTTTTTGAACAATTGTTGAGAAAAAAAGAAAAAAAGTTCATGATGGAGCCATCCGTTCAGAGAATATCAAAGGGATGTGGACGGAATGTAATTCCTTAGGTTTATTACCCTCCTAGTAGGAATCGACAGGATATTCCGTTCAATCGTAGGGGCAGCTTTTTCAGGGAGCGGATTTGCAGGTAGGGCACGAGGAAAGCCCATGAACCAGGCACAGATGCCAAGATTCATGGGCTTCGGTGTAGAGGTTAGTGCTTATCTGAGACTTGATATAGCAGTAATGAATTGAGGTAAAAGCTTTAATATCTCTAATGCCAATGCCGCCATCTCAATCACCCCTAGATAAGAATTCAAGAAACTGTAACGTTCCTTGTACTATCTATATCAGCAATCTTTCTATCTTTTTGAACAATTGTTTAGAAAAAGTGACGCCTTTATTGTGAAGGTAATGGACGGCCTTCGTTCTAAACGCCAGCTTGAACGGGAGGTTCAACTCAACGTAGCCTATCGCTGGTTTGTCGGATTGGGTTTGACGGGACCGTGTTTCGGATCACAGCGGAGCTTCGAGGAGGCCAAAGAGCTCGTTGGACTTCGCTATTGCCGGTTGTACGGCAAGAAAAAAAGGGTTAGAGCAAGCGCTCATGTCCGCCATCTGCCAGAACGTCAAGCAGATCGCCAACCACCTGGCCAAGCTGGCCGGACAGGGCGATCTTCTTATTTTCGTATGCTCATTATTTCAAGATCTCATTTCATTATGTAAGCGAGCTTTTAAAAACAGCGCTTTGTCAACACGCTGAAAACACCCGCTAGGGGATTTTCAGCGTGCTCTCACAGGTTGACTGCGTTTGGTTAGCCTGAACAGCGCAGAAATATCCCCGTCTCATCATCCATCATCGGTTGCATTCCCCACCCCCTGCCTCCTCGGCTTCCACACTCAGCCCTATATGAACGAAGCCCCCGTGACGATAGGTCTCGGGGGCTTCCCGTATGGGGGGCACAGCAACGATAACCTGGCCCCCTATGGCCGCGACAAAAGCGCGGGCCGATCTAGACGGTACAGGTTATGGTAGCGCGGGTACCGCTCCAGCAGTTCCGCATGCGGCCCTCTCATCTCGATGCGGCCGTTCTCGATAAAGATGACTTCGTCCATCTGCTCCACGCCGACGAGATGGTGCGTAATCCAGAGCAGCGACTTGCCCTGCAGCGCGGTGAACATTGTGGCCAGCAGGGCGCGCTCGGTGTGCGGGTCAAGCCCGACGGTCGGCTCGTCGAGAATGACGATCGGCGTATCCTGGAGCAGGATGCGGGCCAGCGCGATCCGCTGCCGCTCCCCGCCCGAGAAGCGCCCGCCCGTCTCCAGCATCCGGGTGTCATAGCCGTCCGGCAGCGACTCGACAAGCGCATCCAGGCCGACCTGGCGCAAGACCCGGCGGATGTCCTCGTCCGAGGCATCGGGGCGGCCCAGCCGGATATTGTTCGCCACCGTCGTGTCGAATAGATGCGGGCACTGGTTCAAGACGGCGATCATCTCGGGGATATGCTCCCCATACGAGGCCGCCGGGATGCCGTTCAGCAGGACTTGGCCTTCATCCGGAGCCAAGGCTCCCTGCACCAGCTTCAGCAGCGTCGATTTCCCCGCTCCGCTGCGGCCGATAACCGCGATGCGCCGTCCTTGCGGGATATCGAGCGACAAGCCGTCCAGCGTCCAGGCGGCCGCCTTGTCGTAGCGGTAGCGGACCTGCTCCAGCCGGATATGCGCCGCTCCGGACGCCAGGGCCGGCTGCAACTCCGCCTGCGCCGCAGGACGAACGGGCTGTTCGGCCGCCGGAGCGTCCAACTTCGCGAGCCGATCCAGCGAATCGTGATACTGCGGCAGCTTCTCCACCGCCTCCGATACGGGGAGGAAGCCGTCCATGAGCGGGAATACGACCAGGGTGAACGCCGCGATGAAGGTGGCGGCGATGCGCCCGTCCGCATATTGGCCCCCTGCCCAGCAGAGCATGCATACCAGCACAGCTGCGACGACGCACTGCCCCAGCAGCATGCGAAGACGGGCCCAGCCGTTCAGGTGGCGCTCCATGCGGGCGACCGATTGCTCGCCCTCTTCATATTCCGCTGTGAACCGGGAAGCGCCGCCGCTAATGACCCAGTCGCTCATCCCCATCACCGCATCGGTCAGCCGCTGGTACAGCACGTTCCGCTCCTGCTTGATGCGGGTCTGCCAGGTACGGGTAATCAGCAGAGACACCCCAGGCAGTACCGCGATCAGCAGGAGCAACAGCAAGCCGATAAAGAATGCGAACGGCAGATCGAACCAGCCGAGCGCCGCGATGCAGGCGGCATAGGCGACGAGCGCCACCGCCCCCGGGAACACCGTGCGCAAGTAGACATTTTGCAGCTGCTCGATATCATCCGCCAGCGTGCTGAGCAGATCTCCCGTCTGGAAGCGGGAGCGGAGGAACAGCGCCTGCGGCTCCAGAATGCGGTACATCCGCTCCCGCATCTGGGACAGCACGCGCAGTACCGCATCATGGCCGATCAGACGTTCGACATAATGGACGACAGCCCGCCCGATGCCGAACGTCCGGACCAGAACGATAGGCACGTAGACGAGCAAAATATTTTCCGGACGGAGCGCCGACTTCGAAATCAGATAGCCTGACGTGAAGGTTAAGGAGGAGGCGCATAGCACTGTCAGCACGCCAAGGGCGATAATGACAGCGAAGCGTCGGGCATAGCGCCGCATATACGGCATAATCCAGCCTTCGCGGTTCATTGCGTCTCCCCCCCTTCCATGCGAATCATGTCGTAGTAAGCGCCCCGCTTGGCCAGCAGCTGCTCATGGGTCCCCGTCTCCACCACCTTGCCATCCTGCAGGACAATCATCCAGTCCATATCTGGCATCCAATGCAGGCGATGCGTAGCCAAGAAGACGAGCCGATCCCGGAACAGCTCCAGCATCGTCGACTTCAGCTCATATTCGGTCTCGATATCCAGATGCGCCGTCGGTTCATCCAGCAGCATTATCGGTCGGCTGCTCAGAAATGCCCGCGCCAGCGCAACCCGCTGCTCCTGACCGCCGCTGAGCGAGCGGCCGCCGTTGCCAATGCGTTCGTCCAGGCCGTTCGGAAGTTGTTCCGCCAACTGCCCCAGCCCCGCGGCGGCCATCGCCCGCTCGACCTCGTCATCGGTCGCGTCCGGCGCATAGAAGCGGACGTTATCCGCCAGCGAGGCGCTGAAAATGTACGGATGCTGCGGGATGTACGTCGTCTGCTTCCGCCAGTCCTCCCCGGTCAGCGACGCCCGTTCCTGTCCGTCCACCCGGATCGTCCCTGCGGTCGGGTCCAGGAAGCCGCCGATAAGATCGATCAGCGTTGACTTGCCGGCCCCGCTCGCGCCGATGATGCCGACCTTGCGGAAGCCTTGAATTTCCAGATCGATCTCCTGCAGCGAGGAGGGGCCCTCCTTCTCATGCCGCATCCCGATGCCGGTCATTTGCAGCACGCTATCCTGCGTCCAGGCCGGCAGCGCCTGCGAGGCAGGCGCCGGCTCCGACTGCGCTGCCGCGCGAATTAGGGCCTGCATCGCCTCCCCTGCTTCCTTCCCGTCCAGCGTCGCGTGATAATCGGCCCCGACCATGCGCACCGGAAGGAAATATTCCGGCGCCAAGATCAGGATCGTCAGCGCGGTAACGAGCATCATCTCCCCGTTCACGAGACGCAACCCGAGGCTGACCGCTACAGATGCGACGGACAGCATCGTGAAGAAGTCCAGGGAGAAGGAGGACAAGAAGGCGACGCGCAAGGTGCGCAGCGTGGCCGAACGGTATCGGTCGCTCACCTTGGAGACGGTGGCCCCGTGCGATCGGCTACGTCCGAGGAACTTGAGCGTTTCCAGACCGCGCAACGAATCGACGAAATGATTCGACAGCCGCCGGTACGACGCCCACTGCTGTTCGGTCTGCTTGCGCGCAGCCAAGCCGACCAGAATCAGAAACGCGATGAGAATCGGCATCGTCACCGCCAGAATCAGGGCGGCGACGATATCCTGGGCCACAATGTACGCAAGGATAAGCACCGGTGTCACGGCGGTCCCGATCATGCGGGGCAGGAACAGCTCCATATATTTGCGGAACTTCCCGACCCCTTCAAGCACAAGCGTTACCGTGGTGCCCGTTCCCACTGTCCGGGTATGCCGCGGCCCAAGACGGAACAGCGCCTCCAGCAGCTGGCTCCGCAGGCTGGCGCCGGTCTTCTCCGCGAAGCGGTAAGCCACCTTCTGCTGCAGCAGCGCCGTCAACTGGCGGAGGAGAAACGCAAGCAGGAACAACCCGATCTTGTCGGCTTGTTCCTGCCATGCCGCCCCGGCGAACAGAGCGGATATTGCTTCTGCCAGCCAGATGGCCAGCATAATAATAGATAGTGCGTGCACCAGGGCAAGGGCGCTCAGGCTGGCAAGAACCGGCTTGATCCCTTGGTAGCCGAATAGATTCTTGCCCATTAGTACTCGAGATGCTGCTTCTCGTTCACGCGCTTATGGAAGACGAAGTAGCTCCAAATCTGGTAGCCGAGCACGAACGGCAGCAAGGTCAACGCTACGATCGTCATCACTTTGAGCGAATAAGCGCCTGAAGCCGCATTATGAATCGTCAGGTCAAATGCACTGTTGATGGAGCTGATCATCACCCGCGGGAACAAGCCGATAAAGACGGATGCGATCGAGAGCAAAATAATGCCTCCGGTCATGCCGAACGCCCAGCCGTCCTTCTTCTGCTTCATGAAATATCCGGCGAGCAGAAAGATGATAAGACCAAGGACGGCGACGACAGCCAGGATGGCGCCGCGAACCTGGAACACATCGGTCATGAAATAGGTCATAACGGCGAACAAGACGAGCAGCGCGGCGAGCGGAATCATCAACTTCCGGCCGAGCCGGCGTGCGCGCGCCTGCAGATCCCCCTCCGTCCGCAGCGTCGTGAACATGAGGCCGTGCACGAGGCAGAGCACGGTGACGGTAATGCCGCCTACGAATGTATAGAGATTCACCATATCGAACAGGCTGGCTTTCATCTCCATGTGCTGATCGATTGGAAGGCCCTTGATCAGCCCGGCGAACACGACACCGAACAGGAACGGAGGCAGCAGGCTGCCTACGAAAATAGCCAGATCCCATGTTTTCTTCCAGCGCTCGCTGTCCACCTTGCCCCGGAATTCGAAAGCGACGCCGCGCACGATAAGCGCGAGCAGCACTACGACGAGCGGCACATAATAGCCACTGAACAAGGTCGCGTACCAGTTCGGGAAGGCGGCGAACATTGCCCCGCCAGCGGTCAGAAGCCAGACTTCATTGGCATCCCAGAACGGGCCAATCGAATTGATAAGCACTCGGCGCTCTCCGTCGGTGCGCGCCAGCAATTGAGTCGACATGCCGACCCCGAAGTCGAAGCCCTCAAGGAAGAAGAAGCCGACGAACAACACAGCGACAAGAACGAACCATAATTCATTGAGTGAGAGCATGACGTTCCTCCTTATCGAATGGATCGTGAGACACGTGGACAGCTACATCCTTGTTCGGTCCTTTTTTGATCACGCGTACGAACAGGTAGACCATCACAATAGCCAATACCGTGTAAATGGCGGAGAAGGCAATTAGGGAGAACAGCACCGAGCCTCCCGTGACGCTAGGCGATACACTGTCTTTCGTTGTCATCAGCCCGAATACGGTCCACGGCTGGCGCCCAATCTCGGTCATAATCCAACCTGACGTATTGGCAATGAACGGCAGCGAGATGGCATACAGCATAAAGCGCATAAACCATGTGTTCTTCTGATCCAGCTTCTTGCGCGCCATCAGGTATACGCCATACATGCCGAGCCCAATCATCAGCGAACCGGCAGCGACCATGATGCGGAAGCTCCAGAAGGTCGTCCGCACCGGTGGAATATAATTTCCGGGTCCGTAGGTTTGCTCGTATTCCGCCTGCAGCTCCTTCATTCCCCGGACATCTCCGGAAAATTTGCTATAGGATAGGAAGCTGAGTAAGTATGGAATACTCAATTCCATGTTGTTTTCTTGCTTATCTGGATCGATAGCCGCGATAACCGTCCAAGGCGCCGGGTCTGGACTCCGATCCCACAAGCTCTCGGCCGCCGCCATCTTCATCGGCTGTGTATGTACCAGGTACTGCGCTTGCTGGTGGCCGAAGATCGCTACCAGGAACGACGAGATTAAGGCGACAACGATTCCCAGCTTGAACGATTTTTTGAAAAACTCAACGTCTTGGCGACGCAGCATCTTATACGCACTGACGCCTGTAATAAGGAAGGCGCCTGTCGCAAATGCGCCCAGCACCGTATGTGGGAATTCCACCAGCAGTTGGCCGTTCGTAATCAGCGCGAGGAAATCATTCATCTCGGCCCGGCCATTGTTTATTTCGAAGCCAACCGGACGCTGCATGAACGAGTTGGCCGCGAGAATCCAGAAGGCGGATATCGTCGTCCCGAGGGCCACGAGCCAGATGCACAGTAAATGCACCTTCTTGCTCAGCCGATCCCAGCCGAAGATCCAGAGCCCGATGAACGTAGACTCCAAGAAAAAAGCAAGCAGCGCCTCGATAGCAAGTGGCGCGCCGAACACGTCCCCCACGAAGCGGGAGTAATTCGACCAGTTCATGCCGAACTGGAATTCCTGAATGATACCGGTCACGACGCCGACGGCGAAGTTGATAAGGAACAATTTACCCCAGAACTTGGCCATTTTCTTATACTCTTCCTTGCCCTTGACGACGTACATTGTCTCCATAATGGCGATAAGCAGCGCCAGCCCGATGGATAGTGGGACGAAGAAGAAGTGAAAAATCGTCGT
This sequence comes from Paenibacillus popilliae ATCC 14706, assembly GCF_000315235.1. Taxonomy (GTDB): domain Bacteria; phylum Bacillota; class Bacilli; order Paenibacillales; family Paenibacillaceae; genus Paenibacillus_B; species Paenibacillus_B popilliae. The sequence continues at coordinate 7,858 of NZ_BALG01000064.1, forward strand.
CGTCGCAAACTGGATGCGGGATAAGATTAGCGTATCCATTATTTCGTTCCACCTTTCTTTATGATAGAGGCCCTGCCAGACGCTTCGGGTATCCGTCCTCGCCCTACGCGCATGGCATAAGCCGTTGACTGCGATACGAGGAACAGCCTGATCAATGACAAACGTTACAGGTCTCAGTGTTATTTTGTCAGAAGGACATGCCGGCTAATGTGATTTTTATCACACCTTATTAGAATAGAGTGAGCAAATTTCGAACTTTGTGCCATTGTTCACAAAAGCGTTGAACGTGGGGCAGATCCGGAAGAGAAAAGGCATTGCATTCCGGGTAAGGGAAGCTTTCGATTTCTGCCTTTTATTAGATATTTCCTATAGAATGCCATATATTCGGAGCAGCGGAGCGAGGCTGCCTCTTGCCCTATAGACGTTAATGATTCTTCTTGCCGACCTCCACAATCGTTCCGCTCTTGGTTGCATTGGCCGGCTGATCCTTGTTATACAGCCAGTAGGACGGCGTATCCGTCACTTGTTGAATCCGCAGGCGGAATTCCTTCTTCGGCAGTCGAGCCCATTCGATAATCAACATATTACCGTCGACGGCAATATGCTCCGGAGAAACGGGTGTCTCCCCCGCTTCGGTTATCATATGCAGGCTGCCGGGAAGCTTGGCCGAGGGCTTATCGATTCGCTTCTGGAACGAAATGACCACCTTATCATACCGTGGACGGGCTACTGTGATCGGAGCGGGTGCTTCCTCGTACATATATTTGCCAAGATGATATTCATAGGCTGTCCATGTACGGAATCCCATCTTCGCGGCCTCCCGGCCGAACGAGTCGTGCCAGGCGCGGTCCTTCACCATTGCCGGCGACGAGCCGATATCAGCCTGCACGCCAAGCGGAACATTCGGGTGAACGGTGCGAATCTGATCGACGAAGCTCTGATAGTTATGGATATACTGCGGCGGAAGCGCGTCCTGGGGCTTCATCCAGTCGGGCCAGTGCGTCTGCAGGATATGCAGGTCCGGCCGGACCGCCGCTACCATCTCTGCGGCATCGAGTCCCTGCATCCCGCGCAGCATATCCACAGAATCCGGGCCGGCGTCGATTGCGAGCGACCAGGTCGCAACAAGAATATCCTTGTTCGCTTCCCGCACTCCGTCTGTCCCGTTCATCAGCTCATTGAGGAAGCGGTTGACGGCCTCGACCCGGAACTCGATCCAATCCTCATACAGCTCCACATTTGTCAGATAGAAATCGGGATCATCCGGATCGGTGAAATTCGGAATGCAGTCATGACCGTACTGCTCGCGGAAGGCCGCTTGGGCAAGCGGACCAACATCGCCGTATACACCGCGATCGATGCCGTCCCACTCCGGAAAGTATGGCTCTGCGACTTCAATGCCGTCGAACGGGATATCCCGGACCAGGCTAGCCAGCTTCTCCTTCTTCCACTGCATATAGGCCTCGCTATGGGGGGAGAAGCGGTAATATCCGTCATTTACCGGGGTCAACAGCTCCATCTGCCAGCTCGGCCAATCGGGGGGGAAGCCTTCCACAGCGTACGATCCGTTGCCAAGGACAAGCGCCCAGACGAACAGCCCTCTCTCCTGGAAGGCCTTGACCAGCTCGCGGTTGACATGGTTCTCATTGACGACGAAATACCGGACGGACGTATACCCGTTCTGTACAATTTCATCGGCGATGCTCGCTGCTGAGCGCTCTTGATAATAACGGAACCCCGGATCGACCTGAATGGTCGGACCCGATAAGGCTGAAGCCTTGCGCAAGCCGAGGTCTGTGCTGTGCTCGCCTTGTTCGGCGGCCTGCCCGCTTCCAGAAGGAAGTACGAAAAAAAGAAACGTTAGTGCAGCCACACACATGCCCGGTTGCCGGAGCCATCGGTGTTGGCGGAATATGAACATATTGAACACCTCTTGAACACCTTTTTTTGCAGGACTTTTACGGACCTAGAGCTACTTCCTGCACAGCAACTATGGCAACTAATCCACTTATTAGGTCGCTTGGCCGCCTATAAGCCATACTCGATCATGCTGATGATGGCGACAATCAATTCGGAAGGAACCGGGGCGCGTCCCGCCTTGAAGAACCTTAGAAATGTTATTTAGTTTCCCCAAATCGAGATGCTGCTCACTGCCAATTAATGCTTAATTATTTAGACGATCCTTCACCAAGCAATGGACAAGTCCTTGATGAAGCTTTTCAGGAATTTTACTTGGAACTGCGCTTTACTACCTATATACTCTCTCTAATTCGTTATGCCGCAATCGACTTTGATAAAAAAGTAAGGAAGAATAACGATCGTAATGCTTTGCTTTTGGATGGGGATGTTCCCCTGACCTTTGCATCGGCTAGTGATCTACTGTCTGAAGTAAAATTTACTCGATTAGAGGATGTGGTAACAAGTCCAAAAATAAGGTTTCGCAGCAAGCGGTTTCAAAATTACGATCCCAAGCATTAAGCAGGACGCTGGGGATAGCGAAATGTGGTGAAGCTTGGAAGGGACTCATCGCATTTCTCCCCTTCCCTCTCTCTAGCGTTACAATTCGATTGTAAGGTGTGTTGAATGTCACAAGCTAAATATGTAAGCACTACCCATAATGGTAGTGCTGTACGCTACATCGAAGCAGATTTAGACACCATTCAGATTGAATCCATTAAAGGGGAAAGTGTTGAAGATTCGGGAAAGTATAGAGTAAACGGTACGTTCTTTTACGAGACGAAATTGACCGGTATCGCGGTGAATCGGAAGGCAGACGGAAAGAGCGCGCCTGTCCTCAAAGGCGGTGACAACACTTCCACATGATTGAACTGAGCGTTATCAAGCGAAACAATGATGCTCAGGACCTTCGGGGAAACTTCCGCCTGGCCGTGCTCTCTTTTCTTCAGTTGTCCCGGCTTATCTGGCAATCATCGCTGGATTCGGATTCTACGGTGACATTCAGGGGATGATCCTGTCCTCCATAACCGATCCGTTCGCGGCTGATGCCGGCATAGAGGCGATAGTGAAGGAAAGCCTATTCCACACCTTGTATCGTTATCATGTGAGGATATTCAACACATTCCTACCTGTATAACGAGGGCTAGCCAGCACTCGTTATGATGAGTCGGTTTGAAAATATTACAGTTCTTCAACCTTTTCAGATCATTCTTATTCTATTATGGAGCTTATATGCATGAAAGCGAGGTCCAAGACCCGCCGAAGGTCCAGGATCACAGCCGCACTCCAGTCCATGTCCAGTCCGCCCCTTTTCGGATACGATAAGGGTAACAAATTCAGAGAGAAGAAGTAGCCAGAGATGGTGAAGTTATAAATAAAGGGAGATGTTAGGAAACATGTATGATCGGGGTTACGGAAAACAGCCGAAGGAGAAGGTGCTCGTACTCGCAGGATCGCTCGGCCACGGCCATCTGCAGGCGGCTCACGCGATTCGGGAAGCGGCCCGCACCTGGTGCCCGCAGGAAGCGGAAGTGCATGTCGTCGATTACCTGGAACAGGTGTCGCCGCATCTGCACACGGTCGGTTCGTACTGCTTCGTGCAATGGTTGAAAATGTTCCCGAATATGTACGGCTTACTGTTCGAGATGACACGCCGGGATCATCGCTTCTCCCAACTGATTAAGAATGTTCCGCTGACGAGGCTGCGTCCGCTCATCAAGCTGATTCGCAAGCTGCAGCCGACGATTATCGTCAGCACGTTCCCGGCGGCGAGCGCGGCGGTATCCCGCCTGAAGGAACGCGGAGCTGTGCAATGCGGCCTGGTTACGGTCATTACCGACCATACCGATCACAGCTTCTGGATTCACCCCCATACCGACCGCTATCTCGTCGGATCGGAGGAGGCCCGGGCCAAGCTGGCCGGACAAGGCATTCCCGCCAGCCGGATCGAGGTATCCGGCATTCCGGTTCGTCCGGAGTTCTATGGAAGCTATGACAAAGCGGCGCTGCGCCGCCGCCACGGCCTGGATACGAAGCGGATGACCGTGTTGCTGATGGGAGGCGGCTGCGGTCTGCTCGATCCCGAATTCTTCCGCGCTATGGAAGAAACTGACTGGGCTGCCGACATGCAGTTCATCGTCATCTGCGGCCGGAACGAGCGGCTGCGCCGCCACCTTGAGGAATGGGCGGCCTCGTCCCCGCTTCAAATCCGGGTCGAAGGCTACGTGCAGCCGGTCCATGAATATATGGCGATGTCCGATCTGTTGATTACGAAGCCAGGCGGGGTGACGACGACCGAGGCGGTCGTCCAGCGGCTACCGCTGCTCATCTACAAGCCGCTGCCGGGCCAAGAGATGGACAACATCCGCTATCTGGTCCGCAAGGGTCTGGCCTGCCAAGCCGAGATCCCGGAGGATCTCGTGTCTCAGCTCTCGTCCTTCGCTTCCCGGCCTGAAGCACTGCAATGGATGAGCGTCCGCGCCCAGGCGGAACGCCAGCATACGCACGCACGCGTGCTGGAAGCGATTCTGCAAGTTGAACGGCACCCGATTGTGCCGCGCAGGACGGCAAGACTCCGCTTTCGCCGCAACTACGTTTAACCATACTAGGTAAAAAATAGCCGTCAGGGTGTTCGCCCTGGCGGTTTTTTGCGCGGGTTGAGACGGTCATTTATAAGAGCCGCCATGTTGAAAAAGAGGATCGCTAGAGGTGAACAGAGCGATGAAGATACGGTCCAGCGTATCGTCTTTCACGCGTTCCTCCCGATTTATGGCGTCACATCGATATGCTCAATATTGCGGAGATAATGACATCATTCATGATCAGCTTCTTCGCAATCTCGTTCTGCGGCAGATCCGTGTCGTAGATCCGAATGACCTGCTCGTTCATCAACCGCAAGTTCGTGAGGTTCATCCGGACACCTTCACCGTCGTGTTGCGTTACGACATGGCTGTCGGATGCCCGGGACTCTCGTTCTGCCAAACCGCCGTTTCCAGGCAGACAGACCATGCAATATTGCTTCAGGTCGCTGTTCCGCATCTGGATCGTATCCACGATAGTGAAGCCGTAATGCTCGTACAACCCGACATTGCGTGGATTTTGCGTCTCCAGGGTACAGGCGATTCTCCGTTCACGACATTCGGCCAGCAGGGGGGACATTATCTTCCGCACCCAGCCCTGACCCCGGTATTGCGGCTGCACCACGAGCATGTCGAGATGCAGATAAGGCTGGTCGCCCAATGAGGCCAACCAGGCCGAGCTCATGCTGCGCAGGCCCGACAAGGCGCGCAGGAAGCCGGCGGGACTGATGTAGCGGCACATGCGAAGCGACTTCGCGATGGCCCGGGCAACGCCCCATGTGTAGCTCATGCGGGAAGCCCAAGAGGCTCCCACCCGCTCCGAGCGGAAGACGAGCGCGACGGCCTCCATCTTCTCGGATGTCGCATATAAGCCGCCGTAATCATACAGCAACTCGATATAATTGCGAAAAAACAGCTTCAACACTTCCACACGGGTGGACGGATCGGGCAGCAAGTGCACATACAATCCGTCTTCCTTGAAGTTATCGGCCATGACCGCAGCCACAGCTTCCATACGCTTGCGTTCCAAGAGCAACAGCTTGGCGCTACAAATAGTTCCACCCCAAATCTTTGGAATAAGGCTCCTGCGCTGCTCTACGGCGCCGGAACTTCTGCTGTCATCTTACTGCGCTGGAGCGGATGTGTCAATTGTTCCCATCGTGAACTCAGGTGGATGCGAAGCCTTCAGAGGTGGCGGCCCAAGCCGCATCGAAGGAGGATGACGCCCATCGAGCGCTCCCGCCTTATCGTGGTCCGGGCCGATGTGCCCCCTGATTGGCCGGTTATGCACGGTTGGAGTGCTCATGCTCCAGGATGGCTCAGGGCGAACGGAATGAAATCATTGGAGTTGGCAATAGTAAGTGCCTAAGGAGGTGCCAACGATGGAAAATACGCATGATTATGTAGAGAAGCTGAAGGAGACGCGGGAGAAGGCGGAGCGCAATCAGCAGCGGCAGGGTAAAGGCTCGCCAGGCAACAAGCTGCCGAACAAGCAGCATAGTACGAATAAGTAGAGGAACCTACTCCGACATCCATTCACAGCCAGGCGGGGTACCCTAGCGTCTAGCCCAGGTAGGTAGCCCGCCTATCCTCCGGCTTCATCCGCAGCAATTCGCCGGATTCGCATGCTCGATGAAGTACATGGTCCTGCACTTCATCCTTCATGAACGCGGGCTCATGGGAACCGGGGCGCGCGAAGAGAACGCTATGAACATGATGGAACACCTCTCTCACGGATTGGGAATGCCTATATTAGGTTGAACAAAATCGCTGCGCCCAGAGCGGCAATTCGGGCCATATTCGTGATGATGAAGTTTTTGACCGCCAAGACGAAGGTATGCTCCTTGGTCTGCTTCTGCTGGAAAGTGCGGATATTGCGCTGTACCGGTATCAGCGTGCTCAGGACAAGCAGCACAATAATCGGGTTGACCTTCAAGATAAACAGGACGATAAGATCCAGATAGGATGCGTAATAGACGATGCGGAACAAGGCAAGCGCACTCGCCTTCCCGATATAGACCGGTAGCGTATACCGCTTATTTTCCACATCGTCTTCCATGTCGCAAATATTGTTGGCCAGCATAATATTCGCGATGCACAGAATCGCCGGAATCGAGATCAGGAATACCAGCAGCACTTCGATCATATTGATATCAACCTTTATATGCCAGTCCTCCAGCCACAAGGCCACCAGCTGATGATCTTCCACATGAATATACGTGGAGATGAAGATGATAACGAACCCCATGAACAACCCGGAGAACAATTCCCCCAGCGGCATGCGGGAGATCGGGACCGGCCCGAGCGAGTACAAAAAGCCGACCAAAAACGATATTCCGCCTAAAAGCAGGATCAGCAGGCTGGTCTGGAGGAACAGAACAACCCCCGTGCTTATCGCGATTACGAGCAGCGTCATAATAGTGGCGACGACAGTCGATTCCTTCAATTGGTACTGCACGATCGCATTATGGACCTCATAGCCGTAGCCATAGGTTTTGATCGCCTTCTTGTAATCGTAATAGTTGTTGATGGCCGTGGCCGCCATATCGAAGGACAGCAGAGAGGCCAGCATCAGCAAAAAATGGCCGACTTCGAAGGATTGGAACCGAAATACGGCATACAGACTGCCGATAAAGAAGGGGATCATGCTGGCTGTTTTGGTCTGGATCTCGACCAGCTTGAGAAAGTTTTTGATCGTCACGTTTCAAGCTCCTCTGCATGTACAGCACCCGTAGGGGCATCTTTCTGTTTTACTTCTTTTCCTCTAAACTGTACCACCAGTTCCAAGGACCGTCCAGTTCCTTCGTTTCTCCCGAAAAACACAAAAAAAGCCCATAAAAATCTAGTCCGTGCACGCGGTTCATCTTGACAAGCCATTCTATCAATATTACTCTAAAGACAGATAAATCGCTAGATTTTTCTTCCAATTGGATATCTATCCTAGTAATAAAAGCAAACCTATCGAAGGATGGGGACACAAGGCTACAGGGGTTTCAGCGAATGAGACTCGCTATGCCAGCCAGCTACCAAGAATGAAGCAAGCTCCGAACTGCGCGATCAACTCTACCAATCCGGATGGAATGGAAGAGTCGCGGAGCAGAGACGCCAGGCTTAAGAGGAGAGATTGCGATGAAATGGGACAAGCGTCTGTTGGGCATCTTTGTATTGACCGGTATCTTGTTCATGGTACCGGTCTATCCGGTTCATGCCAAGGATGCCATTATCGAAAAATTAGTCGTGCTGCCAAGCAGTGATTATAATGTCAAGGAAGCGGAAGCCATGAAGGAGCGGCTAGCCAAGATCCCCGCCCACATTCTGAACAAGCTGCATGACAAGGGTGTCAAAATCAAGCTGACGAACGATATTATTACGAACGAACCGGAGTTAAGTTATTTGAAGGGCGTTACGCCGCGAGGCTGGGAAGGCACCGGCAAGACGTGGGACGATGTTCCCGGCGTCAGCGAGCACGTAGTCGTTGCCCGTATCGGTTACAGCAAGCAGGGCCAGGGACACAATTCGTTCAATCTGGAACTTCACGAGACCATGCATGCGGTAGACTGCATCGTCTTCAATGAAATCAGCAGCACCAAGGAATTTAAGAACATCTTCAACCAGGAAGCGAACATCAACTATTACGAGGACGGCTACGTGTTGGCCTATCCAGTCGAATACTTCACGGAGACCGCCAGCTTGTATGTATATAGCGACGCCACGCGGGAAGAGCTTAAGAAGACCACCCCGCTCACCTATGAATTTATGGACAAGCTGTTCACCAATCCATCATAGTCACAGAAGCTCCTTCTGGGCAGTTGCCGCGGAAGGAGCTTCATGTTCATGCAGGCGAGCTTGCCTTACGGGTAAACCTGGTCCGGTTGGATGGAATCCCACGACTCATAACCGTCTTCAGAACGGCTGTACTCGTGGTGATTCGTTGCTTCCAATACATCCGAATAGTACCATTTGCCCGGCTTGTTGTCCGGCCATTGCTTCGCATCCGCATGGATATCGGCTGCCTTCACCTTCCGATTCAGCACACTGTTGATGAACGCCATCGCTTCCGCCCGCGTAATGTACTGATTCGGCTTGAAGGTGTCGTCCGGATAACCCTTAATCCAGCCTTTGTTCGCGGCCGATACGATATATTTCTCTGCCCAATGTCCGGAAATATCCGCGAACATGTCGTTCGCTTGATTATTGAGCTTGTCGAATCGGGACGCAATTGCGGCGAATTCCGCCCGCGTAATGGATTGGCCCGGCTTGAAGGTGCCATCCTGATATCCGGTGATAATACCGACACGCTCCATCGTCGAGATATATTTGTTCGACCAACGCTTCTTTACTACATCGGAGAATGAATTCTGACCGGTCATATAGTTCGTGAAGCTCTCGTTCTCCATCAGACGATAGAAGATGGCGGCGATCTCTTCCCGGGCAATCTGATTCTCTGGCTTCACCGTGCCATCCGGGTAGCCGTTGATGTAGTTGGAGTGATTCTCCATATCCAACTTCGGCGGTACCGGCGGCAATGGCAGCAGCGGCTTCGGCGACGGCGTTATCGTAGAGGAACGGCTTCCTCCCGAACTATCGCCGGAACCCGGATTGGACGAATTTTTTGTGTAGTAAAAGATGTAATCCTGTCCTTCCTTTTCGATGAACTTGTACATGTCGCTGGGCTTCATCGGCGTATAGCCCGCCACTTCTTCCGCCGTCAGTTCAATTGTCTGTCCGGTTACGCCTCCAAACTTCTTCTCCGCGGCCAGTTTTTTCTCCGTCCCTTGCTCCAGATACTTCACTGTCAGCATCTGACTGCTTTCGACGTACTGGGAGATGGTCAGTTCGGGGAAGATTCGCTCCAGACTGTCACTGTTGCCTGAGTAATAGCCTTTGTTCGCTTCATCCTTCAGCGTATTAGTTGCATTGCTATTGTTGCCACCATCCAACCCGATAGAATAACCAGCATCGCAGGCCAGTTTGGCTTCGGAATCCGTCCCGATTCCATTGTCAACAACGTCATCACCTTCGATATTCATCCCGATTCCACTGTCAACAACATCATCACCTTCGATATTCATCCCGATTCCACTGTCAACAACGTCATCACCTTCGATATTCATCCCGATTCCACTGTCAACAACGTCATCACCTTCGATATTCATCCCGATTCCACTGTCAACAACGTCATCACCTTCGATATTCGTCCCGATTCCACTGTCAACAACGTCATCACCTTCGATATTCGTCCCGATTCCACTGTCAACAACGATATTACCATTAACAAAATCTTTGCCCGTTGCTCGATCTACGTAACGAAGCTCTACACCCTGATCCTGTGCTGTGTAATTGAAAGCAATCGTTACATCCTTGCCTGGCATTATGCCATTTACATGCCCATTGTCCACACTCAGTCCGCTGCCCTCGCTAACTTCGATACTTGAGAACTCGTATTCGGTGAAGTTTTTGGTGCTCACATCAATGGATTCGCCCGGCGTTTCCTCTGCATCGCTGCGCTCCAGCACCCTATCTCCCGATCGGTGAACAATCGTAAGCTTGTTAGGTATATCGCTGTAGCCAAGCCAAGTAAATAGTGAAGGCTCGTTCAACGTTACGTTCACATTCGTTGGATTGCCGCCAACCTTCAAGGTGTAACCTGGTACGACTGGCGCAGGTACGGAATAGGATTTGCCGACTTCAAGCGCCTCGCTCCCATTCTCCTCATGATAACGGCTGTACAGCTCTTGGGCCAAATCCGGACGCTCGACTTCTTGACCGTCCGAATTGATTGGCTTGCCTTTGGCATTGACCTTATACGCCTTTACCAGAATCGATCCTTTGCCCATGCTCACTTGTGGCACTTCGAAATCCTTCGAGGTTCGTTCACCCTTGGCATCGGTGTAGACCATCGTCGTTGTCTTATTGGTTGGGTACAATCGGTTCGGTTCCAGGTTTTTGGAATGATCCAGTTTGACTCGGTAAGTAATCGTCGCCGGTTCACCTTCCATGACATTGCCAATGTTCCAGTTTAAGGTCTCGGTTTGCGGGTCCAAGGTTACTTCCCCTTGAGAAGCCTTGTAGTCGTCTGGGCCGAAGAAGCTTCCCTTCAACTTCAGGTCGAACATGTCCCCCATCGGGTCAGTGACTGCTGCATTCTCAACTGCAAAAACAATTTTGCTGGTCAGTTCGGAGAAGATTCGCTCTAGACTGTCGCTGCTGCCTGAATAATAACCTTTATTCGCTATCTCCTTCAGTGTATCGGTTGCAATGCTATTGTTACCAACATCCAACCCAATAGAATAAATACCGATACCAGCATCGCCAGCCAGCTTGGCTTCGGAAATCGTCCCGATGCCATTATCAAGAACTTCATAACCATTTACAAAATAGGAGTTGCAAAAGGTATATCCAGAATCACTGCCAGAATTACTGCGACCATACCTTAAACTATATTTACACGAACCAATTATCTCATCGGCACCATAATCGAAATCTGAGAGCATAAAATTGTGAGAATTGTAATTCCATGATCCAGGGACTGCTTTGCCAGCCTTATAGCTATACGTAGGCTCTCCATCACTAAGCAGAACAATTACTCTGTTATTGGCGCTGCTTGTTTTTAAAAGTTCCTGAGCTTCATGAAGCCCAGCCTGAATATTCGTTCCCTCGACCACCTGCGCCTGTATGTTATCAATGGCACGTTTCAATTGCGTCTTCTGGTCAAGGCCTTTGAAGTCAGATACCTGTTCAGAAGTCGTATTGAAGGATACTACTGCAATTCTTATTTCTGAGCCTTCAATCAACAGATTATCAATAAATTTCTTAGCTGCATCCTTGGCCTTCGGCAATCGATTCTGGTTCGGGCTCCGGCTCATGCTTCCCGACTTGTCGATCACCAACACGATATCCGAGGAGTCCGATTTCAGGTTCTTGCCTTCGACTGTCAGTGTGATATCCCATTCATCCGGCTTGCCTTCGACCGGGTTCGCTGCCTTCGTGAGCTTCACGGCTCCCGGATTCGGCCACTCAAGCTCCCCGGAATTCGCCGCCTGAGCGCTGAGCATGTCCGGAATCGTTCCAAGTGCGACAATCAGTATACACAACCCTGTAACTAGTAGTCTGAATCGGCGTTTCATCGTTTGACCTCCTCACGCCTTATGTATAGTTCTGCAGGCCAAAAATACTGCGGAGAATTGTCCTATGAATCATAAAAAAATCCGGCTGCGATTTAACTATTGTTAAACGCAGCCGGACGATCATGGGCCTGACGGCCTTTAGATTCCAAAGCTTTGCGGCCTAATCTTTCGATTAGTGTGCCCAATGTAGTTGACATATCCAATACCAAGCTAAGCACTATGTAATGCTTAATATATTGGACAACTTCCTATTTGTCAATCATTTTGTTGAAAATCTATTTCTCTTAAAATAATATAAAGGCCGGTTACACGTGGAAAGAAAGGATGATCCGTCATGACCACGATCAAAGATGTCTCGAGATTGACGAGCGTTGTATATTCATGCGTTGAAGCAGAAATACATCGACGGCTTCATCCCTTGCTTTATGCCGATCCGGAAGCCGCCAGTATCGTATTCAATGCGGGTCTGCCACTGGTGATGGTCGGTCTTGACGTGACCAGCCAGGCTACATTGAAGACAGAGATTGTAGAGAAGATAAAGGGAATGAACAAGACGGGCTTCGTCCGAGGAATCCACAGGTCTTGCTTTATCGGATCCTTTAAGATCCAATCCTCACCTTTCGGCAGCAAACGAGAGCTTACGCAAGATCACCTGCAGCGCAAAGTCATTTTTGTACACACTAAGAAGACAATAGTCCACCCAAGGGATAATTGTTCTTCATCGAATGTTACGATTTTATGACAGCCCGATATCGCATAAGGAACCACCCATCCTGAACGCGGGCCGCTCGTGAAGAAGGTGGGAAAAACCTGATGTAACAAGACTTTGCCCGATATTGACATAGCCATATTATATACAAATAATTACCAGTAAAGGCAAAGCAAAATCCACGATTTCCACCCCGCCTCTAATGTGACAATATTGAAAACTCGACCTTTTCGCCCATAAATGTGTACAAAAATCAAAATAGTCGATTTCAGCCGAATATGCGCGATTTTTAGCACATATCGGAAATAATCATTAATTTTTTTGTTTTCGTACCTCATTAAATGGGAATTAATGTTATTTATGGTTTTCAATATGCTTTGCTTTTTCTACTCCCTTCTTACTAACATAGACTGTGAAACCGTTATCCCATACATATTTCAGCGAAATTCATCACACATAGAAAGGGGTATATTTGTGAAAAAGAGATGGTCGTTATCTTTTCTTTTTCTCTCTCTGGTCATCCTGCTGACCGGATGTGATTCACCACTGCTCGTGTTGGATCCAAAAGGACCGGTGGCCAAGACCCAATCGGACACCATCCTCTTCTCCATGCTTATTATGGCGGGTGTACTGCTGGTCGTCTATGTCCTGTACATCTACATGCTGACCAAGTACCGGGCGTCGAAGGCGGCGCCGGACTATGAGCCGCCGCATATGGAGGGAAGCAAATGGCTGGAAATTACATGGACGCTGATTCCGGTCATTATCGTCATCATTCTGTCGGTCGTAACGATCCGCACGACGAATGCCGTAGAGACGACACCGGCAGGGTATGAGAATCAAAAGCCGCTTGTCGTTTATGCCGTCTCATCGAACTGGAAGTGGCATTTCAGCTATCCGGAGGAAGGCGTCGAGACCGTGAACTACGTCAACATGCCGACGAACCGGCCAGTCGAATTCCGCCTTTACGCATTCGGACCGATTACAAGCTTCTGGATTCCGCAGCTCGGAGGGCAGAAATACGCCATGAGCGACATGGTGACCAAGCTGCGGCTCGTCGCGGAGCATGAAGGCTCCTTCATGGGCAAGAACTCCAACTTCTCGGGTGAAGGCTTCGCCCACATGGACTTCGAGGCATTGGCGATGTCGCCGGAAGCCTTCGACAAATGGGTGAACGAAGTGAAGACCACCGCTCCGGAACTGACGAGCGAAGAATTCGATACCTTGCTCGCGACAGAGCATGTCGGTCGCAAAAGTTATTCGTCAACCCATCTGGCCTTCAAGCCTGCGCCTGAAGGCGAGCATGCAGGCCATCATCACGGATCGGGCGATGCGACTGCTCCGGAATCAGGCTCGGAGCACGCTCAGCATGGCAACTAGAATCACAGAGAAAGGAGTCGAATTGGTATGAAATGGGACGAATTTTTCGTTACCGGAGAACCAATGATCTACGGCGCGATGGCCAGTATCGTCATCGCTTCGCTCGCCATCGTCATCGGGCTAACCTATTTCAAAAAATGGGGGTACCTGTGGCGCGAATGGCTGACGACCGTCGATCATAAGCGCATTGGCGTCATGTACATAATCGCTGCGCACGTCATGCTGTTCCGCGGAGGCGTCGACGCCCTGCTGATGCGTACGCAGCTCGCGGCTCCAGGCATGAAGTTCCTGGACGCGCAGCATTATAACGAAATTTTTACGACACACGGGGTCATCATGATCCTGTTCATGGCGATGCCATTCATTATCGGCTTAATAAACGTCGTTATCCCGCTTCAGATCGGGGCCCGCGACGTCGCATTTCCCCGCTTAAATGCGGTCAGCTTCTGGCTGTTCTTCTCCGGGGCGATGCTGTTCAACATTTCGTTCGTTATCGGGGGTTCGCCGGACGCCGGCTGGACCGCTTATTTCCCACTCGCGAGCGTGGAATTCAGTCCAACCGTCGGCATGAACTACTACTCTATCGCGCTGCAGATTGCCGGTATCGGTACATTGATGACCGGGGTCAACTTCATCGTGACGATTCTCAAAATGCGCGCGCCTGGCATGACGCTGATGCGCATGCCGATGTTCACGTGGTCGGTTCTCATCACCTGTATCATCATCCTGTTCGCATTCCCGGTTCTGACGGTGGCGCTCGCCTTGATGATGTTCGACCGGATGTTCGGGTCGCAATTCTTCACCATGGCCAATGGCGGCATGGATATGCTGTGGGCCAACCTGTTCTGGGTATGGGGCCATCCGGAGGTCTATATCGTCATCCTGCCTGCGTTCGGGATTTACAGTGAGATTATTTCGACATTCTCGCGCAAAAATTTGTACGGCTATAAATCGATGGTGGTCAGTATGGTTGCCATCTCGCTGCTGTCCTTCATCGTATGGGCGCACCACTTCTATACAATGGGTCATGGTGCGATGGTCAACGGATTTTTCTCCGTCACGACAATGGCGATTGCGGTGCCAACCGGCGTCAAAATATTCAACTGGCTCTTCACATTGCAAAAAGGGAAGATACAGTTTACGACGCCAATGCTGTATACCCTCGCCTTCATTCCGATCTTCACCATCGGGGGCGTAACGGGCGTCATGCTCGCGATGGCGAGCGCCGACTATCAATACCATAATACGATGTTCCTGGTCGCGCACTTCCACTATGTGCTGATTCCGGGCACGGTGTTCGCGGTCATTGCCGGCATGTACTACTGGTTCCCGAAACTTTTCGGCTTCCGTCTGAACGAGCGTCTGGGCAAAATCAGCTTCTGGTTCATTGCAATCTGCTTCAACATCACGTTCTTGCCGCTGTTCTTCCTCGGATTGAACGGCATGACGCGCCGGATGTACACCTACTCGGCCGAGACCGGCTTCGGTCCGCTGAACTTGATCGCCACGATCGGCGCCTTCGGTCTGGCTTTCGGCTTCGCGATTCTCGTGTACAACATTTACTGGAGCGCCCGGTATGCGCCGAGAGACAAGACCGGCGATCCTTGGGATGCGCGCACGCTGGAGTGGAGCACGCATAGTCCAGTGCCGGAATACAACTTCGCTGTCATCCCGAATGTGAAGAGCCTGGACGCGTTCTGGTTCTGGAAAAAGGACAAACAGCCGTTGTATGAAGGAAAAATCGAAGAGATCCATATGCCGAACAACAGCGGGCAACCGTTTATTCTCGGCGTCATCTTCTTCTTCCTGGGCTTCTTCCTCGTCTTCGGTTGGTGGATTCCGGCGATTATCGCCGGCCTAGGTGTGCTGATTATGCTCGCGGTGCGCTCCTTCGAGCGCGATCACGGCCATCACATTCCCGTGAAGACGATTCAGGACACGGAACAACGATTGCGGGGTGAACAAGCATGAAATTAGATAACACGCTGCCGCTTGAATATCGCTCGGAGGAGAACAGCAACCGTATTTTCGGATTCTGGTTGTTCTTAGGGGCAGAGATTGTCCTCTTCTCCACTCTCTTTGCTGTCTATCTGACGTTATGGGATCATACGGGCAGCGGCCCGACGGGGCCGGATATTTTTGAACTGAAGGGCGTCCTAATCGAGACGTTCCTGCTTCTGACCAGCAGCTTCACCTGCGGTCTCGCAATTCACAGCATGCGTCTCGGGCTCAAGAAGCCGACGCTCGTCTTCTTCGGCATCACCCTGCTGCTCGGCCTCGGCTTCCTTGGCGTCGAGATCAGCGAATTCGTGACGTATGTCCATGACGGCGCAACCCTGCAGACGAGCGCCTTCCTGTCCAGCTTGTTCGTGCTGCTGGGCACACACGGCGCGCACGTCACGCTGGGCTTGCTGTGGGGAGCGGGGATCATGATTCAAATTTCGCGCGAGGGCTTCACGCTGGATACGGCGAACAAGTCGTTCATCTTCTCGCTGTACTGGCACTTCCTTGACGTTGTCTGGATCTTCATCTTCAGCTTTGTCTACTTGAAAGGATTGATGTGACATGAAACAGCTGTTCCCGATTCGTCATGTGATGGGATATGTCTTCTCTCTCATCCTTTCTGTCGTCGCGCTGGCCGTCCTCTTCTGGGATATGTCGTTCGCCATGGGAATGACTATCCTGCTCGTCTGTGCAGCTATCCAGGCATCCGTGCAGTTGTTCCTGTTTATGCACGCTACGGAAGACAAGACAACGAGGGCGTCCAACATGACGAATCTCGCCTACGCACTGTTCGTCGGTCTGGTAACCGTCTTCGGTACGCTGTTCACGATGATCTGGGGTTATCAATAAATCGATTCAGCCAGCGGCTGCTTCTGAGGTCAGAGACTTCGGGGCAGCCACTTTTTTGCGCCGGGCGGCAGCTGCAGTTGACTGCCATAAGACGGTTATCGTACAGGGCAGGCGGGATTGGAATATATAATGTGTCCGCGGCCAATCTCGGAGACTCCGTCTTATGCCGGCAGCGGCAAGCTTCGGGAGCGGGTTGTACTTATTACGGGCGGAGACAGCGGCATAGGCCGGGCCGTGGCCATTGCTTGCGCCAAGGAAGGCGCGGCGGGCGCATTCGCTTACTTATTATGAAGAGGTCGATGCGCAGGAGACCTGTGCCCGGATCGAGCAGTTGGGCGGGCGCGTCCTGGCGATGAAAGCTGATCTGCGCACCCGGGCCGCGTGCAGCGCTATCGTGGAGCAGACGCTGCGCTGCTTTGGCCGGCTCGATGTGCTGGTGAATAATATCGGGATGCAATATCCGCAGCAGAGCCTGCTTGATATTACGGAAGAGCAGTTGGAACAGACGTTTCGCACCAATATTTTCTCCTTCTTCTTCATCACGCAGGCAGCGCTGCCTCATCTGAAGCCGGGCAGCTCGATTATCAATACCGCCTCGGGGCATTCGCGTCAACGCCGTCGCTCCTGGCCCGATCTGGACGCCGCTCATTCCATCGAGCTTCTCCGCCGATCGGGTGGCGGTCTTCGGCTCGGATACGCCGATGAAGCGGGCCGGCCAGCCGTTCGAGCTCGCTCCTGCCTACATCTACCTGGCGAGCGACGATTCCCGTTACGTCACTGGCGAGACGATGCACGTGAACGGCGGCGGGTTCATTACCTCCTGACCGGCGGCTCGCTGTCCGGCGGCCGGCCAAGCAGCCGGTTGCCGGCAAAAGCTAGGCCGTCCTCCTTCGCATCACTTGGTAGATGACCTCGGAGAAGACCAGCCCCATCGCGATCGCACCCGAGATCATTGCCGCCTTGACCGCAAGCTGGATCGCGATGTCATATCGATTCTCAACCGCGTGCCGCATCGCGTCATAGGCCATGCCGCCGGGCACAAGCGGGATAATGCCGGAAACATTGAATACAATGATAGGGGTCCGGTACTTCTTTGCGAACACGTGGCTTACCATCGTCACGACGAAGGAGGCGATCAGGGTCGCCGGAATGGCATCGATCGCGACCATCGTACACGATAGGTAGACGAGCCACCCGATTAAGCCGACGAAGCCGCACTGCATGAGATTTTTCCCAGGAACATTGAAAAGAATGCCGAAGGCGGCCGTTGCGAAGAAGCTGACCGCCAGCTGTTCGATGAAGCCCATCCTCATCCTCCTTTTGCTACCCGATGGACAAGACGCATGCGATGCCGGCTCCGATCGCGAAGGCGGTCAGGAAGGCTTCCGCTCCCTTCGAGATGCCAGAGACCAGATGTCCGGCCATCAGATCCCGCACGGCATTCGTAATCAGCAGTCCGGGTACGAGCGGCATGACCGAGCCGATGGTGATTTTGTCCAGGTCGCGCCCCAGCCCATATGTGACGCATAGATAGGATACCGTCCCGATGGCGATCGACGCCAGGAACTCGGCGAAAAACTTGATGCGCACGAGTCCGTGCACATACAGCAGCAGTGAGAAGCCGATGCCGCCCGCCAGCATCGCGGGCACGAGCTCAGGCCAGCCGCCCCGGAACATAATGGCGAAGCAGCCGCTGGATACCGTCGCTGCAGTGATTTGCAACCAAAGCGGATAGACCAGCCGGGACTTATCGATCCGCTGCAGCAAGCGCAGCGCCTCTGCCGCCGGAAGCCCATCGCCGCTAATCCTGCGCGAAATATTGTTCACGAGCGCCACCTTCTTCAGATCGGTCGACCGCTCCCCGATGCGGAACAGCTGCGTCGCCGTCCCGGAGCCGTCAATGGCGAAGATGATGCCGGTCGGCGTCACGAAGCTGTGACTGTTCTCGTATCCGTAAGCAGCGGCAATCCGCATCATCGTGTCCTCCACCCGGTACGTCTCGCCGCCGCACTGGAGCATAATTTTCCCCGCGAGAAGACATACCTGGGTCAATTCGTAGCTTGCACTCGGCTGTGCGCTCATTCCTTCACTCCCCATACTGGCCATCTGCGCTTCCATAGATGAGATGATTTAGACATCGGCGATGTCCATTCGCAGATAGTGTAACCGAGGCCTCCTGGTTTAGTCTAAATAAGGAAAATACACACGAACCGACTGCATTTCGAACTTATGATCCTATCGTCGATTCCTTCCGCTCGGACACCCACGGCTCCTGCTCTTCTTCGGACGGGAGAGCCCTGGTGAAGCGTGCTTCTAATTTCTTGCCGACCCATAGCGAAGCGGCAAGGAACAAGATGACGTAAATGATCTGAGTCGGATGATGAACGAACCGCATGATATCATGTCCAATGTAAGAGACCGCGAACACCATAAGCGCCTTGCCGAGCGTGACCGCAATGAAGAAGGAACGGATGCGCATCCTGGCGATGGCGGCTGCCATATTGATGATAACGAACGGGCCTACCGGAAAAATACTGAGTAGGAAGACATAGCTGAACGCATTGCGCTGCACCCACAGCAAGCTCTTCTTTACCTTGGGCTTTTTCGCGTAGCGTTGAAAATAACGATGTCCGGCAATGGAACGGACGATAAGGAACGTGACCATGCATCCGGCAACTATGCCGAGCCAGGAATAGAAGAACCCGAGCCACAGCCCGTATACGGCGGCATTGACGCCGACAATCACGATCGTGGGCAGCGGGGGAATGAACGACTTCATGAAGGTCAACAGAATACCGGGTAGCGGACCGAACGAGCGGAACTGCTCCAGCAGATTCCTGAGGTTCTCCTCCGTCACGTAAGACATCATATTCGATAATTCCATCTTTTGTATGCACCAACTTCTATTCAGCTTGATGGGAAAGAGACAAGCTATTCGCTTCGCCACTTATCCTCCGCCTTAGCATAGCATAAATATCGGGTCAGGAGGTTGCCGATCCGCCCTGGCATATTGTTCAATAATGGAACAGGGGATCATTATCCAATACCCCGGATGAAGATTCCGCCCATATACAGCAAAATAGCAGATAGCCGAAGCCATCTGCTATAAGTTGCCATGCAGCCCGACCTATAGCGAATGGTATATCAGGACTAAGCTTGCAGGATGAGATGAATCCCGTTCGGATCTACCGTTCGTACCTTGCCCGCTTCTTCCTCAACCGGCGCGTGAAGCTGACGCAAGCGCTCTACAGTCTGCTTCCGCGTCTCCTCATCCGGCAGCACGAGTATGAACCATTTCAAGCCTGCGCTATCTATGTCAGGAGCGGGCGCTCCCGCGCTGTGCCATGTATTCAAGCCAATATGATGATGGTATTTGCCGGACGAGATGAACAACGCTTGCCGGCCGTAACGGGCGACCGGCTCGAAGCCCAGCCCCATACAGTAAAATTCCTCTGTCTTCTCCAGTTCGGATACCTGCAAATGGATGTGGCCGATGATGGTCCCGCTTGGCATCGCCGTCCACGAGCGTCCTGTCGCTTCATGCAGCAGGCTGTCGGCCTGCAGCGCCACGGTCGCCATACCGACCTGGCCGCCCTTCCAGCTCCATGTATCCGGCGAGCGATCAGCATAAATCTCGATGCCGTTGCCTTCTGGATCGGCCAGATAGAGCGCTTCGCTCACATCGTGATCCGACGCTCCCTGGAGAGGGTATCCGATCTGGATGAAGTATTGAAGAATATCGGCCAGCTCGGAGCGGCTCGGGAGCAGGAACGCAATATGGTACAGCCCGGTCTTGCGCAGGTTCCGCGGCTGGATCGAATCCGGCTGCTCCAGCGTGACGAGAGGCGTTATGCCATCCGCTGTCAACACGGTGCTGGTGCAGGATTGTTCGAGCACCTTGAATCCGAGGATATCACAATAGAACAAGAGCGAGCGTTCCAGACTCTCAACGGCCAAAAGGACATGCCCGACATACGTATGCGGGTAACGATGAAAATTCATAGGTTGGGTTCCCCCTTCAGGAACTAGGTTTGTTCATGCGCTTGGCTGGTTGCCGAAGAAAAGACGAGCGACGATGGCATAAGCCGCAGCTCTGGGCAGCCCCAGACTCTCGAAGAATCCGATAGGATTGCCAATGAAACCTAGCATTTCCAACACATTAGTTACTAATTACAAGTAAATATAAATTAGTTTATAAATATCGAATTCTAGAGGTGATGGAACATGAACGCAATATCCTGTGAACGATGCCCCCGCTTCGACAAAGCAATGAGCCTTATGAGCCAGCGGTGGACAGGGCTTATCATCCACCAATTGCTGACAGGACCGCAACGCTTCTGCACGATGGAAGCGGCAATCGCGATTAGCGGAAATTGAAGCTTGGGCCGCACAATGGATCGAGTTATAACCCGGCGTTGCGCAGCGCCTCGCTACCGATAACAACAAAGCCGGATCTCTTTCGTGGGAGACTCCGGCTTTATTCGCCTGCGTACTTATAAATGGCTATGGCTACTGCATCGGTTTCTTCGTAAGCTGCTCCTGCGCGAGACGAATCATCTCCCGCACCATCGTACCGCCAATCCTGCCCCCAACAAGGCCTGCCGACTCCGTCGACAACTCTCCGTTGTCTCCCGGCTGCAGCGGCACGCCCAACATCTTGGCGACCTCATACTTGACGTCGTCCGGCTGGTTCGGATCAACGGCGAAGCCTTCCTGCCGCATCACTTCCGCCTTAAACGCATTGACGCCCTGCTCTGCTCCGTTCACCAACAGCCTTCTTCGATTCCTGCGGGCCATCATCCTGCCTCCTTGCCAGTATTAAGTATAAATCCTTCATACCATGGCCTGGAAGCGGTCAAATTATGTACCTCCCTCCTTAAGCGATCGGTCTCTGTATTTCTGCAGTGTGAGGATATGTCGTTCATTCATCGGTGTGATAGTATAGGAAAAGGGACTACATACCATTGTTGGAGGTGAAGTATCGTGAAAAATGAAATGATTCAACGATTTACAACCTATGCCAAAGTAGATACCCAATCGAATGATAACAGCCAGACATGCCCGTCGACACCGGGGCAATTGGATCTAGCCCGCTTGCTGGCGGAAGAGCTGCACACGCTCGGCATGCAGGAGGTTACCTTGGATGAGAACGGTTATGTCATGGCCACACTGCCGGCCAATACGGACAAGGACGTCCCGACGATCGGGTTCCATTCACCGACGGTTATGGTGGCTTCTACCATCTCATCTCCATCCACGGAGATGTGGAGCGAACCGAACTGCGCTATATCATCCGCGACTTCGACAAGGCCAACTTCGAAGCCCGCAAAGCGAAGCTTGAAGCGATCGTGAAGGAGTTGCAGGGCATCTTCGGAGAAAAAAGCATTATTCTCAATATGAACGACCAATACTACAACATGAAAGATAAAATCGAGCTGGTCAAGCATATTGTCGATATCGCCTATCAGGCGATGAAGCAGGTCGGCATCGAGCCGATCATTACCCCGATCCGGGGCGGCACGGATGGCTCGCAGCTGTCTTATATGGGGCTCCCGACACCGAATATTTTCACCGGCGGAGAGAACTATCACGGCAAGTTCGAGTACGTCTCGGCCGATAATATGGTGAAGGCGACGGAGGTTATTATCGAGATCATCAAGCTGTACGAGCAGCAGGCTGCGGAATAGAGCATGAAAGGGGCATCCCGTCATCCCATTCCGCTTCACCGCAGGCGAGGCTCATATCAACCGCGTCCGGCGTCAGTTGGGCGCGAAAATCGTTCAACACCCGCCTGGCATCCGCTCCGGTCCGATCCGTCTTGTTGATGAAAAAGAAGACCGGCACCCGGGCCTGTCCAGCAGCTGCCAGACCGTCTCTGTATGGCCCTGCACGCCCTCCACCGCGCTGACAACGACAATGGAATGGCAGCATCCATCGCCTGGATGGCCCGCTCCATCTCGGCGGGGAAGTCGACGTGCCCAGGGTATCAATCAAAGTGTAGGTACTGCAATTGTATGTCATCACCGCCTGATCGGCGAAGATTGTAATGCCCCGTTCCTTCTCGATCTCATGGCTGTCCATGTAGGCGTCCCGGTTGTCGACCCGTCCTCGGCTCCGAATGCTGTAGGTATGGTACAGCAGTTGCTTGGCCAGCGTCGTCTTCCCTGCGGGAACCGGCCAAGCGTGCGCGCTTAAAGTTTCTGCAGAAGGATAGCTTCAAGGAGATCTCCTACACTGATATTATTGAGTTCTTCGGCAATCCGGTCCGCCTTTGTTTTTTTGCGAATGGAGCCTTCGAGCACAATTTCAATTCTTTGATTTTTGTCGATCAAGACAGAAGTAACCTCAAGTGCATTGGCTAATAGACCGACGACCACTGCAATCTGCTGCGGCGTCAGCTTCGATTGAGGGGTTTTTCTTTTGCTGTTTTTCTTGCTGCCGCCGCTAACTCCATTTCCGTTCTTTGCCATGGCCGTCACCATCCGATCAGACTATAATCGTCTCCGCAGGCCCCCCGCCTTCCTCGGCTCCGATTCCAATGATGAAGGAAGTAATGATTACGATGACTACGATTAAAGTAAGTATTCTTGTGTTGTCCTCTTCGCCCATACTAACCCACCTATTCCATAATTCTTTTTACTTCATCATATGACGATACCGCTCCCGCGTACCGGGTATCCGGCAATTTAGCGAGTTCGTCCGTGGGCTGACCGCTGGACGGCCAAGCATGATTGCACGATCGTCTCGCCGCCGATTCCATTCTAGAAGAAGAGAGGCCCGCATTCCGCTGCGGGTCTCCCTGTTTGTCCGGCTCTCTCCGGTGGATAGCCGTCGTCCATTAACGGTTGAGCACAATGCTGTATTTCCGTTCCAGGTACTTATGTATCCGTTGAAAATCGGCTTGCGTCAATTGCTTTAGCCGCTTATACTTCAGCTCTTTCCCTAAAATAATCCCGATCGTCTCGGCGGCCAGCGCGGTGTTCGGCATAATCCGGGCCGTGCCGTACGCTTTGATCGTCGCCCCGACATTTTTACCAACGACGAGCACGTTCTCATAGTTCCTCAATTCGAAGGAGCGCAGCGGCAAGCCATACCGATTCGGCTTGCCGAAGCCGATTCCTTTTGGAATGGCCCGAACCGCCTGCAGATCGACCGAGTAGCCGCCGATGCTGACATTGTCCCAGAACATTTTGCCTGACATTACGTCCGAATAGTCCAAAATATAGTCGGTCTCGAAGCGGTTGTAATCCCGAATATATAAATAATCGGGAAACCCGTTCAATTCGGCGTTCTTATATCCGGGAATATACTTTTGCAAAAATTTCAGAATATGCGGCGCCTCGGCCTTCCCCTTCTCGACCGCCAATCGGACCGATTCCGGATTCGCCGGATCGACGTTGAAGATGAGCAGTGCGTTCATAATCACTTGACCATTCCGCTGGTAGGTGGAATTGATGCCGCGAAAAACGAGCTGATCATCCTTCGGCTTGTATTGGAAGGTCAGATTGCTGAAGCCCGTCGCCGAGTTCCAATCGACATATGTATTCGGACCATACTTCTTCTGCACGTTGGTCAGCGGGTAATCGAGTAGCACCTTCTGGTGCAGTTCATTCCAATCCACATTTTTGAACCTCAGCATAAGGGTAGCGGCCATATGATCCGGCTTTTTGCCGTTATAGATGCTCTCCATGCCGGGAATCCGCTTGACGCCCAGCTTGCTCGTCAAGGCGTTAAAATCGGTATTTTCAACGAAGTATTCCGCTTCCGCCTTATACTGCTTGCCGTCCTTCGTCCGGTATGTCAGCGACTGAAGCGCCTTCTCCTTCCCCCGGGGGCCGACCTCTACCGCTTCGATGCGGATGCTGTTTTGAATCGGAATATTTTGAATGGCCGATTGGAAATAGCGGTTGAATTCTTCTTCCTTGCGAATGGTGCCTGCGTTATAGCCATTGAATAACCTCCGAATCTCGCCCTGCACGAGGCTTTGCTTCTGATTGTCATTCGGCTGGTCGATCACGAGCATCTGACCTTGAATCAGTTCGCCTCCTGGCTTGCTGCGCGGATCGAGGATCATCACCTTCAGCCCAAGATCGCGGGCGGCCTTGGCCAGGAGCACCCCCTGAATCTCACTGCCGATGACGACAATATCGTAACGGGCGCACCCAGTTCCGCAGGAAGACTTGGCCGGGGCAGCATCCGCCCCCGAAGGAAGGATGGATGCGCCGACGAGTACGGCGGCGAACAACAACATCATGTACCGGATGATGATAGAACGGTTCTGTGACGGTTTCATTTTCGTGTACGTTACTCCCTCTACCAAAAATTTTTATAGTTCTTTCATTCTTCTCCTTCTATAGAGGCTTTCATCAATGTTCTACGGGTGAGTGTGTGATTCAATTATATTTTCCAATAAAAGGTTGTTATTATTCATAGTAACCTTCTGTCATGATGAACGTCAAGCTGTAAGGTGACAGTTAATGAAGCTTTTTTTTGGGGGGAATTGCAGCGAACAAAAGTACCCGTATTAGTGGAGATGCAACATACACTGCCTGCGGTAAAAAACGACGGAGGACCTTCTACAGCTAGCAAAGCTTTGGGATCGCTTGCATGAATTCACGCCAGCTGAAGGCCCCCCTGGATTGACAATGGTAGTACAATAAAGAGTGGCATAATTATTATTTTATTTCATAGATCGTTGATAGGGGATTCTAATAAGATTGAAGGGGTATACAGATGAAATTCAGGCTAGACAAAGTGTTCGACCAATATTGGAGCCCTTATGCCGCCATGGGCATTGCCGGCATCCTCAGTGCGGTGTACTTCGGCATCACCGGAACCGTATGGGCGGTAACCGGGGAATTTACCCGTCTAGGCGGCCACATCCTGCAGATGCTCGGCGTCGATATTTCCGATTGGGCTTACTTTCATCTGATTCATATGGACGGAACGACAGGGAGCCGGACGGATGGTTGGATCGTATGGGGCATGTTCATTGGGGCTTTGATTATGATTTTGTTCAGCAATAATTTCAAAATACGCGCTCCGCGGCAGAAGCGACGCTTCGTCCAGGGGCTAATCGGCGGCATCATTGCAGGCGTAGGGGCACGGCTGGCGCTAGGCTGCAACCTGGCGGCCTTCTTCACTGGCGTCCCCCAGTTCTCGCTCCATTCCTGGATCTTTATCGTGGCGACGGCGGCAGGGACGTATCTCGGCACGAAGGTCGTCAACACTGCCTGGTGGAAGGGCAAGCCTGCCCTGAAGCGCGGCGGAACGGCTGCGCGTCCTGCGAAGGCCCGCAAGATTCAGCCGTATGTTGGCGGCCTGATTGCGCTGCTGTATGCAGGGCTGATCGTATATTTCTTCCTCTCCGGCCGCACGATGCTGGGCGTGGCCGCAATATTCGGCGCCGCCTTCGGCATTCTGATCGAGAGAGGGCAGATCTGCTTCACATCGGCCTTCCGCGATCTGTGGATTAGCGGCCGTGCGACGATGACGAAGGCGATCACGGCCGGCATGGCCGTTAGTTCCGTGGCGACGCTTATCATCATTCTCGTGTACGGCATGGAGCCGATCACGAAGATTGCCGCGCCGAGTACCCTCGTCGGCGGTGTCCTGTTCGGCCTCGGCATCGTCATGGCCGGCGGCTGCGAGACCGGCATGATGTACCGTCTTATGGAAGGACAGGTCGTCTTCCTACCGGTATTTATTGGCAATATCATCGGAGCGACCGGACTGGCCTATGCCTGGGATCATCTCGGCGTATACAACCTGTTCGTGAAGAGCGGTTCGCCGATCAATTTGATTGCCGCTATAGGGCCTGCCGGCGCGCTTATCGCGACGCTGCTTCTGCTGGGCATCGGCTTCATCATCGCCATGTATTGGCAGAAAAACTACCGCTTCGGCGTCGGATTCAATTACAAGAAAGGAGCCTGAAGGATGACTGTCGATTTCACGTTGGATCTGCGAGGAGAACCATGCCCATATCCGGTAATCTACACACTGGAGACGTTGCAAGGGATGAAGAAAGGCCAACGGCTTCAAGTGATCGCTGACTGTCCGGCTGCCTTCCGCAATGTGCCGGAAGAGGTCGTCAAGCACGGTTATACGATGGCGCAGGAGCCTGAGCGGAACGGTCAAGAGTTCACGTTCTATATTACTGCTTAATTGAAAAATGGAGAGCCCGGCTTGCGGAGAGTAGAGCCGGGCTCTTTTGTACGAAAATGACTCCTTATATGACAGCCAATAAACTCCGCCTTTCGGAGCTCGGAGCAATTCGAGCACAGTACCCTTTACCGCCTTGCAACCCAGAACGACGGAAGGGTTATGAATCTAGCAACTAAGCCTTTACCCACCCAGTAGAGCGAAGAGCCCAATTTTTTTATTCTTTTCGTTCTCTGTCCTGCATAGATTGGATAACCTCCCCGGCTTCTCCCAAGCGATCACGGCTTGCTACCCGAAGACCGAGATTCAGAAATGCATCATTCACCAAATCCGCAATTCGACGTGCTACGTGTCCTACAAGGATCTCAAGAAAGTAACGGTAGACCTGAAGCCCATCTACAAGGCCGCAACAGAAGAAATGGCCCTTGTGGGGAGCTTGAGTGCTTTGAAGAGACGTGGGGCCCAAAATATCCGCTGATTATCCGTTCGTGGCGTACCAACTGGGATGAACTCGCTACGTTCTTCAAGTATCCGCCAGAGATCCGCAAGCTCATCTACACGACAAACATGATCGAAAGCTACCATCGCCAGCTACGAAAAGTGACCAAGGGCAAAAGCATCTTCCCGACGGACGAGGCATTGCTAAAGATGCTATACCTCGTCACTATGGATGTCACTCGCAAATGGACGGGCGCGTGCAAAACTGGGGCCAAATGCTGCTGCAGCTCTCCGTTTTCTTTCCAGAGCGCATCGGCCAGCGTCTGCCGTGATGGTGAAGCCCCCCCAAGGGGCGAATTGCCCCTTAGCATAAATGCTGTCCGACCGATCCGGGAAGAACACGGAGAGCTGGAGGAGCATTTGACCCCAGCGGGATACTTGACAATGGTGGCAGCTTGCTTCCTCGGAGCGGCAGCAGGAGTCGGGATGGTGTTCGGGATCGGCGCCCTGGCCAGGGGAGGCTTCTCCCCGCTGCGGATGGTGCTGGCCGGCGCGGCCGTCTCCGCGCTGCTGTATGCCTTCGCCGAAGGAGTGGCCCTTTATTTTAACATATCGAAGGATGTGTCGATGTGGACCGTCGGCGGCTTGATCGGCATGTCCTGGATACAGATGCGAGCGGTTGGTCCGTTCCTTGCCCTTGGCATTGTCATTGCCCTGCTGCTGGCCAGACAGCTTACCATACTCAGCTTAAATAAGGAGGTGGCGGTCGGACTGGGGCAGAAGACGAACCGCATCAAGGCGATCCTGTTCGCTGTCATCGTATTGCTCGCCGGAGCGTCTGTCGCTCTGGTCGGCAATCTGACCTTCATCGGTCTGATGATCCCGCATATCGCCCGCGCCGCCGCTGGGACCGATTACCGTTATGTGCTGCCGATGTCGGCCATTATGGGCGCTTCATTCATGCTGCTCGCCGACACGTTGGGGCGAACCATCCATGCGCCGTATGAGACGCCGGTCGCGGCGATTATCGCCATCGTCGGCCTGCCCTTCTTCCTGTTCATCGTGCATAAGGGAGGGAAGGCATTCTCATGATCGAACCCGCTCTGCGTCTTAGACAGCGCCTTATCGTATCGAGCCTGCTGGCTCTTATCGTCATTACGATCGTTATCGGCATGGGAATGGGCTACGCCTCGTTGTCCTACGACAGATTGATCCCGACGATTCTCGGACAAGGCAGCTTCAAGGAGGAGTTTGTCTTATTTTCCGTTCGCCTGCCGCGCATTCTCATCACGCTGCTGGCCGGGATGGGTCTGGCGCTGTCCGGCGCGATACTGCAAGGCACGGCAAGGCTTGCAGCCGATTCGGATCGTCCTGACCGGGGTCGGCTTCTCCATGGCGCTGTCCGGGGTAATGATCGTCCTGATCTCCTCGGCGGAGCGCACTAAGGTGGACTTTATCGCCAAATGGCTCGCGGGAAACCTATGGGGAACGGACTGGCCGTTCATCGGGGCGCTTCTCCCCTGGCTGCTCGTCTTAATTCCGTTCACGCTGTACAAGGCCAACCGCCTGAATGTGCTTGCGCTTAGCGAGCCTGTCGCCATCGGGCTCGGCATGCCGCTGAACCAAGAGCGGCTCGTCCTGCTGTTCGCTGCGGTCGCGCTGGCCGCGTCTGCCGTCTCCGTCACTGGCGGCATCGCCTTCATCGGTCTGATGGCGCCTCATATCGCCAAAGCGATGGTCGGCCCGCGGCATCAGCTCTTCCTCCCCGTCGCCATTCTGATGGGCGGCTGGCTGCTTCTGGTTGCCGATACCGTCGGCCGCCAGCTGGCGGATCCCGACGGTATCGCCGCAGGGATCATGGTCGCCTTTATCGGCGCGCCATACTTTATCTATTTGCTGCTGAAGAAATAAATGCTTACCCCAAAAATCCCTTGAGTTCGGATGCTCAAGGGATTTTCGGCATGTGAGGGCGAGATTGTTCGTGCGGAAGCCGGGCAAGCTGCATGTGCTGCATGTCCGTCCAACGCAGCAACTCGCCAATCGAGTAAAAGATGAAACTTATTTGAGATCAGGTTGTTCAGCTGGCTCTCCCCAGCATTCGACATTGCGAAGCGACTTGAAATTCGAGATATGGAACACCGGGTTTTTGCCCTGGTGCTTCTGCTCCCGGTAATCCCGCAGTGCGTCGAAGGCGACTCGACCCAGCATCACAATGGCAATCAGGTTCGTAATCGCCATGAACGCCATGAACAGGTCGGCTAAATCCCATACGATCGTGACCTCAGCAACGGATCCGAACAGAACCATGACCACCACAGCAAGACGATAAATGAACAGCCACTTTTTACTGTTTTTAATAAACTCGATATTCGTCTCCCCATAATAATAGTTGCCGACGACCGAGGTAAAAGCGAAAAGGAACACGGCAAACGCGACGAAGCTAACGGCCCAGTTGCCGATATGAGCGGACAACGCAGCTTGCACAAGCTCGATTCCCGTCAGCCCTTCTGTACCGTACGCGCTGGAGAACAGTACGATAAAAGCGGTCGCGCTGCATACCAGCAGCGTGTCCACAAAGACGCCAAGGGCCTGCACCAAACCTTGCTTCACTGGATGCGTAACGTCGGCTGCGGCTGCGGCATTCGGGACGCTACCCATTCCCGCTTCATTGGAGAACAGCCCCCGCTTAATCCCCATCATCAGTGCAGCGCCCAATCCGCCGCCGGCTACTTGCTCAAATCCAAATGCGTTCCGTACGATGAGTCCCATCACCGCAGGAAGCTCCGACAGATTGGTAATGACAATGTAAAGGGCAAGAAGTACATAACCGCCCGCCATCACGGGAACCAAGTACTCAGAAGCCTTCACGATTCGCTGTACGCCACCAAAAATGACAAACGCAGTGAGGGCTGCAACACCGACGCCGACCCAGAGGCGATCCAGTCCATAGGCACTCTCCAAGGCTAGGGAGAGCGTGTTCGCTTGCACCGAGTTAAACACAAAGCCGTAGCATACGGTAATGAGAACGGCGAACAGCACGCCCATCCAGCGTTTGTTCAGCCCCCTCTCCATATAATAGGCAGGCCCGCCGCGGAAGCCGCCTTTGTCCTTCACCTTATAGATCTGCGCCAGTGTCGATTCAATGAACCCAGTTGCCGCTCCAATCAAGGCGATAATCCACATCCAGAAGACGGCACCCGGTCCGCCCGCTGCAATCGCGAGCGCAACCCCCGCCAGGTTCCCCGTGCCTACCCGGGAAGCCGCGCTGAGGCAAAAAGCGCCAAACGAGGATACCCCGCCTTGGCCTTGGTCGCTCTTGGTGCTGCTTGCACCTTCTCCCAATAAGCGAACCATCTCGCCCACCATTCTAAATTGAACGAACTTCGTTCTGAACGTAAAGTACAGGCCGACCGCAATCAGAACAACAATCAGTACATAAGACCATATCGTATTGTTAAAAGAAATAATATCGTAGATAAACTCCAAAATTCTATTCCACCTTCCTTATGTTCGTCATATGTTATCAACCGCACGCAGCTACTGGAAATGTGAAATGATGGGCAGCCAAGATGGAGCTGTGCGAGTGGTAGAATCTTGGCGACTATCTTATGAAAATGTTTTAATTATTATACATTCACGAGAACAATATGTAAATAAAATCTATTAATTGGTGCGCTACGGCCCTTGATTGGTTAACATCCTGAACCTATAAATAAAAATCAAATTTTCCGGCGAGGTGTGTGCCTCCCCTTCACAGCCCACCACATCGATACGTCACAGGCGTGGGATGTGATGTCATGCGGGATTATCCGCCAACTTCGCAGCATCTTATCCGCCTGAATACGAGCATGCGGAGATCCGAAGCTGGCGCACCCGGCAGCTTAAGGCTAAGCAGCATCTGCGCGCTCATGGGCTGGAGTTTCACAGGCATTATATTGGAAGCGCCGACCGACTTGACAACTTCGGATTTTCAGGCTGGATCGGCCCGGAGCCGCACGGCCCAAATCCCCGCAACTCAACTCCGGCTCCTCCGCTGCAGCCGGCTTAAGCGGCCGCGAACGGTTATTTCGATATATCGACGAACCCTTCGCCGAACACGTCGCGCACATCATGAATCGTAATAAAGGCGTCTTTATCCACCGCCTTTACGATCTTTTTGAGCGTGCTCACTTCCTGCTTGCTGATGACAATATACAGAATCTCCTTCGGCATTTTCGTATAATGTCCATGCCCATATAGGACGGTAACCCCCCGATCCATGATGACATTGACTTGCTCGGCGATCTTGTCATGCTCCTTGGATACGATCATAACGGCCTTCTTCGGATTGACGCCTTCAATGATGAAGTCCATCACCTTCGTCCCGATATAGAGCATCACAATGGTGAACATCAGACTCTCTGCGCCAATAATGAAGTAGGAGGAGAAGGCGACGATGAGATCGAAGAACAACAGCGCATAGCTCACGTTCCAGTCCAAATACTTATTCATAATTCGGGCTAGAATGGTCGTTCCCGCGGTCGTTCCACCGACTCTGATAATCAGGCCGATCCCTACGCCCGTAAAAATTCCCCCGAATATCGTGTTGATGATTAATTCATTGGATTCTATGCGCCAATCATGGGTCAGATGCAGGAATAGCGAGTTGAAGACGACGGCGATGATCGTATACACGGTCGTATTTTTGTCCAGAAATTTGTACCCGACGATTAACAGAATAGAGTTCAGAATAAAGCTTACCAGTCCCGGGGACCACTGGAACAGGTAGTACAGAATGATGGTGACCCCCGTCACCCCGCCTTCGCCCAACTCGTTCGGAATGACGAACAAATTGATGGCCAAGGCAAAAATCAATGCCCCGACCATAATGACAAAAATGTCGATACAACGTTTTTTCATAATACGATCCTTTCCCGTAACCCTTATCATGATCGGGGCAGCTATCCGATGCACGCGCGTATGCCCGTTCCCCGTTTATTTTATCAAGGGAGTCTGGTATGCGATTCGAAGCAAAGAAGCACCTGACCTTAACGCCGGTGCCTTATGCTTATGTTTCTAAGTATACTTGGAATCCAGGAGCGCTCTTTCTAGATTTTTTTTACAAATTCTGATTTTAACTTCATCGCTCCAAAGCCATCGATTTTACAATCAATATCATGATCTCCCTCAACCAAGCGTATGTTTTTTACTTTTGTTCCGATTTTCACAACGGATGAGCTTCCTTTGACTTTCAAGTCTTTAATCACGGTTACGGAATCCCCATCGTTCAGAACATTCCCATTGGCATCTCGGATGATTCGTCTATCTTCGCTATCTTCCGCTTCCGACTCTGGCGTCCACTCATGTGCACATTCCGGGCACACCAACAGATGTCCATCTTCATACGTATATTCAGAATTACACTTTGGGCAGTGTGGCAAATTAGACATCATTACGTTAGCTCCAATCGTTATTAATATGATTATATACTGGCATAGATTTCTCGTATTGGCAAATTGCCATTGCAGCTTGTACGAAATCAGTATTCCCAAATTTGCCCGACTACAAAAGGTGGATCCCAAAAAACGGAATGCCTCAATGAAAGACACTCCGCAAGATCGCGAACCTGTTTCTATTCCGATTAATCCCGATTCGCCAGCTTGGCGAGGAGACGAACCATCTCCACATACAGCCATACGAGAGTTACGAGCAATCCGAATGCCCCGTACCACTCCATATACTTCGGCGCGCCCTGCTGCGCCCCCTTTTCGATGAAGTTGAAGTCCAGCACCTTCCTTACCCTGTTTTTATTCCATATTATTACATATTAGTATGCCCCTCTACCTCGATTCGTCAATACGATGCAGGGTATACAAAAACTCTACCCCTACCCGTTTCAGGGCAAGAGTAGAGTTTTCTATCGCACAACCTGCGAATCATTCAAATCTTAAAGATTCCATAGGATCCAGCTTGGCCGCTTTGGACGAAGGCATAAGCCCTGCAATGATGCTGACAAGCAAGCTGACGGCGATCCCAAAGATCATCGTTTGACCTGTTAGATTAATAAGCTCTGCGCCAAAGCTTTTGGATAACAAACTATTTCCAATAGTGCTTATGATCATACCCGCTGCAACCGCGATTAAGCCGCTGAATAACCCGAGCAAAGCCGATTCGGAGAAAAAGATTCTTTTGACATCTTTTTTCCGGGCTCCGATCGCTCGTAATATGCCGATCTCCTTCGTACGCTCAACTACGCTTATATATAGCACGACTAATATCATGATTCCCGATACGATAAGGGATATTCCGGATATTCCAGCAAGAATCACGGTTGCCATATCCAGGTAAGTTGTCACTTGTTCCAGCATCGCAGCGGTTTGCGAATTGGCGTACCCTTCTTCTTGTAATATTTCTTTTATCCCTTCCACATGCTCTTGTTTATCGGCAAAGGCATTGATTTGTGTTGGACGCAAGGTCAGTCCCTGGTTGGCAAAGGCTGTCTCCAGTGTTTCATAAGGCACATAAGCAGCGGTCATGCTTTGCGGCCCCATATTGTCGGCAAGAACGCCGGAGACTTTCCATGTTGCTTCTATCAGTACGGGCTTGTTATCCAGACCCACATCATTCACATACACGCTAATTTCTTGACCGACTACAGATTCGTATGGCTCGCTGCCGCTTAATGCTTTCGCAAGAGCTGATGTGATAACAATTTCATGATCGGCCGGCAGCTTCCCGGCCTCTATATTATCCTCTGTAATGGAATTGGTTAGCGTAGAGAACTGAATAATATCCGACCGCTTGTCGCCTAATACCGCATTGCTTTTCATCATATACGCAGTTGCTTTTTCAATGCTGTGTACGTTAGGAATGTTTTTAATCTGTTCTATATTTTCTTCTGTAAAAGGCTCCTGTGTTACCATCATTGGGATCGATTGATCCGGGCCATTTCCGCTATCTTCGGCCTGCTTGGTAATTTCGATCATCAACGGATTCATGCTAGCGTTTATTTCATCATTGATAAAATTCGTCACTCCACTGCCTAAAGACAGCATCAGAATCACACTAATGATTCCGATGGAGCCCCCAACAGCAACGAGAATATTTCGTTTTGCATTCAATTTCATATTTTTTAATGCAAGTTTGATGGAGGACATCAAGCTAAGACTTTTTGGATTCATCTGTTCTGTTTTTTCAGTGGATCGATAAGCATCCTTTCGTCTGACATCTTCCACCACTCTGCCATCTTCAATCTTAACGATTCGGGTGCCTGAATCAGCAACCTTCTGAGAATGGGTTACCGTAATAACGAGCTTGCCCTTCTTTGCGATATCGTTTAATAGATCTAATATTTGCTGGCTCGTTTCTTTATCCAAAGCTCCTGTCGGTTCATCAGCCAAAATGATATCCGGATCATTAGACAGAGCCCGGGCAATCGATACGCGTTGCTTTTGTCCCCCGGAAAGTTGGTTTGGCTTTTTCATCATATGATCCTGTAAACCAACATCAGTCAAAAGTTGTTGTGCTCTCTCCTTGCGTACTTTTTCACTTTTGTTGGCCATTTGCATCGCAATCATTACATTTTCCAATACCGTAAGATGAGGGATCAAATGGAAGCTTTGAAATACGAATCCAATTTTACTTTTCCGGTAATCATCAAGTTCGCTTTCCTTTATATGTTTCAAGTTCTTGCCTTCTACCAGGACATCTCCCGTATAATTTGAATCCATGCCGCCAATGATATTCATCAATGTTGATTTCCCGCAACCCGACTCACCAAGTATCGATACAAATTCTCCTTTGTTGAAGCTCAAACTTACGCCGTGAAGAATTTTAGTTTCTAATTTTTTGTCTATGGTGTAGGATTTCTTGATGTCTACAATTTCCAAAAATTTCATTTATTATCCCCCTTATAAAAACCGCGTTGTAGTAAATTCATCTCCAACATATAGTTGTCCATTGCTTTCTCAAAAGGCACCTCTTCGGCAAAATTTTGAATTAAGTTTTGAATCGTAATGGCCATCATCATTTTCATCATATGAAATAAGTCTTGTTCATTCGTCATATTCAATTTATCCGTATTCATTAATTTGCGAATCTCCAGAAAATGCTCACTGGCATTGACCTCATTGAATCTCTGTGTAAAGGTGGATTCCATCCTATAATTCATATTTAAAAACGTATTTCTAAAAAAGTTTCCATTTTCCTTATTTTGGAATAGAAGCGTCTCTTGAAACATTTCAATAAATGCATTAAAGATATCGCCATCAAACTTTTTTAAGCTCGCAATAAATGTCTCCTGATTGTCTTTGGCGTACTGCTCTAACAAAAAGTAAAATGCCTCTTCTTTATCTTCAAAATATTGATAAAAGCTGCCTCTTGGGATCCCGGCTGTCTGGACGATATTCGCAACGGAAGCTTCGTGCAAGGGAACTCGCGAAAATTCCTCCTTGATTGCATTCACTAACTTTCTTCGTTTGTCTTCGGATAAATTAAAAAAGGTTTGTTTTGGCACCCGTATTCCTCCCATCACTGAAATGACACCATGTCATATCGGGAATATCTTAATCATAAAAGATACGGTATCCTATTTCAATAGTAATATATGACACTGTGTCACAAGGGCGGTTCGACTCCGTCGCTTCACTCAGCCAACATCAGTATCTCCAATCTGATTCCGCGATTACACGCATCCTATTTCTTCGATCTTTTTCGTGATAGAATGTAACAAGAAAAAAACACCCAATACGGCCCTTCTACAGATTCGCGTTCGGGCTGGAAGGAGAAAAACAGGAATGACAGAAACAGCAGATTGGAAACACGGCGCCCGCGGGCATAAATTTGTCGCTTCCTTCAGCGGGGGAAAAGACAGTACACTGGCGTTATATAAAGCGATGCAGGTTGGAGAAGCCGTCGGCCTTATCGTCATGCTGGAGGAAGAAGGGCAACGTTCCCGCTCCCATGGCATGCCGCCGAAGCTGATACAAGCCCAAGCGGAATCCATCGGCTTGCCCATATATACGGTTGCCACGAGTTGGACGGATTATGAGAAGAACTTTATGATCCTGTTGGCCAAAGCAAAAAGCGAAGGCGCAGAAGTGCTGGTCACCGGCGACCTGGATATGCCCGCACATGGCTGCTGGCATGACAGAGTGACGCAACATGCTGGCTTAAAGCTGGGAATGCCCCTCTGGGAGATGGATCACCTGGAGGCGGTCCGGCAGTTCATTAATCTCGGCTTTGTAACGATGCTGGTGACCGTGAATTTATCGCTAGGCATGCGGGAAGACGACCTGGGCCGAATGCTAACCCATGAATATGTGGAGGAGCTTCTCGCCCGCGGCATCGACCCCTGCGGTGAAGGCGGCGAGTTCCATACGACCGTCCTTGACGGGCCTATGTTCAGACAGCCCATTCCCGTTCGTAAGGGTAAGGTGGTTAGCAACGGCGAATATGCGTTTTTGCCTTTGGAGTTGGGAATTAGATAACACAGGAGGTACCTACGATCAAATGATCAAAAAATTGTTAAAATGGCTGGGCTGGATCGTGCTCACGCCCCTAGCTGCGCTTGCCATTTTTCTCATCTATATGACAGCGGTTGATGATAAGCCCCCCGCTCAAGTAGAACTTGCAACGAACAATAACACCACCTCTACGCTGAAGCAGGGCCAGCCGTTCACCGTCACGACATTCAATCTCGGCTACGCCGGCCTCGACAAAGGGCAGGACTTCTTTATGGACGGCGGAACGATGTCCCGCTCCAGCAGCAAGGAACAAACGGAAGCAAATCTGAGCGCAATGATCGATTTTCTACAGGGCACCCGCTCCGATCTGTATATCCTGCAGGAAGTGGACGTTCATTCTTCCCGCAGCCATCATAGTAATCAGGTTCAGATAATTGGTGACCGCCTGCCGGGATACAGCAGCACATTCGCCTATAACTATAAGGTGGCGTGGGTTCCCGTGCCGCTAACCCATCCGATGGGTTCGGTGCAGAGCGGCTTGCTGACGTTATCCACGTTCTCCAGCGCCTCTCATACCCGCTTCGATCTGCCGGGCAAAGAGAGCTGGCCTGTGCAGCTATTTGAGCTGGATCGCGCATTTATCGAGAGCCGCTTCCCTGTCGATAACGGAAAAGAGCTTGTCATGATTAACCTGCATTTATCGGCCTTCGACAAGGGCGGCACCATCCGCAAACAACAGCTTGATTTTCTGGGGGACTATATTCAGCAAGAAATGAAGAAGGATAACTATCTCATCCTCGGCGGCGACTGGAACCACTCCTTGCCGGGAACCGATCATAGCCGCTTTCTCGCACAGCAGGAATGGCCGCAGTGGCTGCAGCCCTTCCCCGACACCTTCGCTCCGACTGGTTTCCAATGGGCGGTAGACCCGAGCACGCCTTCCGTCCGCACACTGGACAGCGCGTATCGGCCAGGGATTACCTTCCTCGCTGTTATCGACGGCTTCCTCGTCTCCCCGAATGTCGA
Source organism: Paenibacillus popilliae ATCC 14706 (assembly GCF_000315235.1). Classification (GTDB taxonomy): domain Bacteria; phylum Bacillota; class Bacilli; order Paenibacillales; family Paenibacillaceae; genus Paenibacillus_B; species Paenibacillus_B popilliae. The sequence goes on from NZ_BALG01000064.1 coordinate 45,530, forward strand.
AATCGTCGCTGTCACCGGACATGATCTGAGCTTCGAGCACAGTGATCATAACCCGGTGAGCGGGAGATTTATATTGAAATAAGCCTGACGCCAAACAAGCCAACGCCCCCGATGTTCGGAGGTGCTGGCTTGCTCTACGGTTCCTGCGAACACGGGTGGAGAATTATTCAAGTGAAATTAAAGTGAATGTTGACTTTTCCTCTTCGGTAAATACATGGACCTCTGTCTTTTGCTCAACTACTGCTGTTACATTTGCTGGCACCACAAACTGCTGCTCTCTTAGGCTCTTACCAATCACACCACTTATTTGCTCATCATCTTCCGTGTGAAGATTAAATTTATTTGACTCTGTATTAACTCCCACCAACATACCTTTTACTTCAATCTGTTTTATTTCTGTTTTTGTTTCTTTTATAAGTATATCTACAGCCTTTTTAATACTCCCAGAATCAAGTACGGCTTCTTTGTATTTTTGGCTTGGCGATGCCCACTCGATTTTAATCCTTGTATCCTCATTGTCCAACTTATTTAATAATGTATAATATGTCTTTATGGCCCGGATACTTAAACCTTTTATAACGGTTCTAAACTTTTCTACTTCAGGTGTAGACTCGAAAAGCTCCATCAGTTTTTCCATTGTATCTGACGCATCGGTATCACCAAAAAGTCCTTGATGTGTATCAGACTTCAAACGGACCCCAAAGGATGCAGCAAAGAATCCGCTGGCCTTGAGTTTATTTGCATTAATCACGTCTCTAGCAATAGGTCCTCGACTATTTATACAATTCGATCCCATATAATATGCTAAATTCTGAGTAGTAACTAGCACTTCCCCAAGTAAATCTGCATCAATTTCATTACTGTGCTGATCACTCACATTTAAGATTAAATCTAGAACATCTCTTCCTGTACGAGCAGCTGTAAGAGCTGTAGGTTCTTCCCTTGGAGGAAGAGTTGATTCTTGCTGCTCAAGTTCCAAGTATGAATCTGGATCAGGCAATTCTTCCTCAACAATAGTACCTACTTCTCTATAATTAATCTCTACAGTGTTATACTGTCCCTTGGGTGTCTGGACTTCCAACACCATGTTATTCTCTGAATGAAGAATGCAGTCACGTAAAGAGACCCTCCCATTCAGAATAAGAAGGTATCTCGTTCCACTCACAGGCACATAAAACCATGTGTCATTATTGGAAGTGGTATCGATCCAATTGACTACGTATTTTTGTCCCGTTATGCTCTCGCAAGCAAACACTTTGGGACCGTCATAGTACTCAAACACGTTAATGATTTTAACGGCCCCAATAGGGAAAGGAAGAGTATAATCCATAGAAACCATCCCTATCTTAGGAATTATCCTTAAAATACTTTTTTACATCAATACCAGTATAAACCCACCAGTTAATATGAGATTTATGATCTGGTTCTGAAACAACGCCAGTTTCACTGGTTATCTTGCCTTGAGCTATGTGGCCTTTATTCTTGAAAAGAATAATTTTTTTCTTAACTTTTTGAATCTGATCAAAATCAGTGAATACCGAAATCGCACAAGCTTCACATTCTTTGTTCGGTGGATAACGTAGATTTTCTTCTTTATGACTGTGAAAATCCTCGTCTAGTGGAGGGTTATTCAAAGTTAATCTATAAACTGGGTCTACATCTTTTGATTTTGCACTTTCAGGAGGGCAAGACACTGGATAGTGGTCTCCCCAATTACCATTATTACCACTGTCAGACATTGTATCCTCTCCTATTTATACTTAAGCAGCAGAGACAACATGACAAATAAATGAAATGATTTCCATCTAATCTTAACCTACCTCTAGGCCATTCGTAAATAGAAAATCACTGCTCTCCACAGACAGACGGTGTGCGGCGATATTTTGAAACTTCTAGGGCTTCACAATCTCCAACAACTTCTCGTAATTAGGGCTTGCTAACGAAAAAAATCAAGCCAGTTGGTGATGCAATCGACGGGTACGTCTCGTACATATCGTTATCCTCCATGTGCACGATTTTTGGCCCGTTTTCTGCAATACCCATCTTCAAGCGTTCGATCGTCAACCGACATTCCCCTTGTTGGAACAGTCGTTACCCTCACTTATGATACGGTTCCCCCCGATTAATTTTCACTGCCCGGTAAATCTGCTCCACAAGCACCAGGCGCATTAGCTGATGCGGCAGCGTCATGTGGCCGAAGGACAGCTTTGCCTGAGCGCGTCGCAAGACAGTGTCGGACAAGCCATTAGAACCGCCGATAACAAAGACGACGTGGCTTGTTCCGTAAGTCGCCAGGCGATCGATATGGGAGGCCAGGTCCTCGCTCGACCAGAGCTGGCCGTCAATCGCCAGTGCCACGACATGCGCATCCGGCTTGATATGGCCGAGGATGCGCTCGCCTTCCCGCTCCTTCACCTGCTCCACCTCGGCGTCGCTCAGTTTCTCAGGCGCCTGCTCGTCGGGGACCTCGACCACCCGGAACTTTACATAGGGCGCCAGCCGCTTGCTATATTCCGCATTCCCCAGCACCAAATATTTCTCCTTCAGCTTCCCAACGCATACCAATTGAATGAGCATTGTTGTCGTTAACCCCGTTTCGCTTTGTTTACTTTATCCAAAAAAGGGCCATCGCCCCGTAAACTTCCATCATTGCTTCTAGTGTACCCGACATTTCCTCCGTGCGTCTATTCAACGGCCCCAGATATCCCACGTTGCTCGTATTGTGATCAACAGTACCCCCGTCAGCAGTTATAACTTTCACGTCACTTCTGCAAAAAACAACGCTGGATAATGATCTCACCTCAAGCTCCGTTCCCGTTATCCTGACCGAATGGGAGAGTGACGACAAGACCTTAAACACACTCACGAACCCCCGACGCCCCCGGCCATCCGAAGCCCATTCTTATCAAATTCTTACCCATTCATCGGGCTTGGCTCGGATCCCTCAAAATTTAAATAACAAAATTAATGTTAATTTTATTATAATATGTACTTACTTTTAATAAGTTCAGGTGATAAAATAGGACCATCAACGGTTTTCAAAGGAGGCGTGTTTGCAATGACACAAGATTTTGAAGCTATCATCAAAGAAAGGCGATCCGCCAATAAATTTATTGAGAACACTCCTATCTCCGAGTCGGAGCTGGAAGAGATATTCTCGCTGGTTAAGTTCGCCCCGTCCGCTTTCAATCTGCAGCATGCGCATTACGTTACCGTAACGGACGGAGAGCTCAAGGAGCAGCTGTACGAAGCAACGAGCAAGCAGTACAAGGTGAAGACGGCTTCCGGCGTTATTGCCGTGTTAGGGAGCACGGAAGCCCATCTGAAGGCGCGGGAGCTGAACGAAGGGTTGCTCCAACTCGGAGTGCTGAGCCAGCAAGAGGTAGATACGATGGCAGAGTTTACAATCCGGTTCTATGAAGAGCGGGGAGAGACGTTCAAGCGGGATGAGGCGATTCGCAATGCCAGTCTATCCGCCATGCAATTCATGCTCGCGGCCAAGGCCAAGGGATGGGATACCTGCCCAATGATCGGCTTCGATCCAGACAAGGTGCGGGCGATTTTGAATATTCCCGACACATACATCCCGGTTATGCTGATCACGATTGGCAAGCATGACCCGTCCAGCCTGCGGCCACGCGGTTACCGCAAGCCGGTGCGCGAATTTGTGACTTACCAGCGCTTTTAACCGGGACGATCGCGAAGCCGCAAGCCACCGCTCCATTTCAATACTTATCCCATTTAATAAAGGCACCCGCTTCCGGGTGCCTTCCTCTGTCCGCAGCCGATTGAGATTTTCGGCCACACCTTCCCGGCTACCACCAAGAAGGTTCAAGGGCCACTGCTGCAGCCTTTGCTCTTCGGCGTCCGATAGCCGCAAGTGTCCCCTCTCCGCAGACGGTGCTGGCGCAGCCACTCTTCGAGGGCGCCCGAGCCGATCAGGACGCCGATCAGGATAAGCGCGAAGCCCGATATCTGCACGAGCGTGACGGCCTCGCCCAGCAGGAGCGATGACCCAATCAAGGCGAAGAACGGATTCAGATTGATGAAAATCGACGCCTCCGCAGCACCGACCTGGCCGATCGCGTAATTATACGCCATATGCCCGACGGCCGTCGCGATAACCGCGGAACCAAGGAAGACCGCCCATAGCCCGATATCGGTCTGTGCCAAGCTGGCCATCCCCTCCGGCTCCAACACCAGACTTAACGCGTACAATCCGACAGACCCGAAAAACAGCATATATCCCGTCATCAGCCGCGGATCGAGCGTAGTTGACATTTTTTTGATCATTATAAAGCTGATCGCCTGCGACAGTATGGCCAGGAAGACATACACATCCCCAACGGAGACGCCGCTCATCCCCGAGCTGCCATGCGTAACGATGAAGGCAACGCCGGACAAGCCGAGCACGATGCCGGTCATATTGAACCCGGTCATCCGGGTACCCAGGAACAGAATCGCCATCAGCGTCGTTAATAACGGCCCCAGACCGATAATCAAGCCGCCGTTGGAAGCCGACGTAGTCGTCAGGCCAAGCGACAAAAAATAATGTTGCCCCACCACATTGAACAAGGAAGCAACAAGCACATTGCCCCATTCCTTGCCCCGCAGCAGCCGCAACTGACCCATCGGCACGAGCAGCAGGAACACGCTCAGCGCCGCCGTCATAATACGGAATGCGCTCATCGTGACCGGCATAAAATGCGACACCAGCACCTTCGTCGCCGTCACGTTCAAGCCCCATGCGACCATCACGCCGACCAGCATGAGATAGATGGCGTATTTTTTCACACAACTACACTTCTTTCTATCTGACTTCGGAAGAATCATGATTGTTTTCTACAATAACTCATCTATCCTCTCATATCTGCACCATTTGTCAAGACCCGGCCTGCCCCCTTCCCAAGCCCCCACTCTAATTCACCAGCGCATATACATCTACTGCATAACACGGGCCGATTCATCTGGCTTCGCCTGCCTGTCCGCATGATTGTATCCCCCGTGGCAAATACTGAAAACAGTACATCTGGAAGCGGAGGCCGTCATGAGACCTATTTTTTCCATTTATGCGAACGACCTGAAGCGAATCGGATCGAATTGGGCCGCAACCGTCATCATTCTCGGCTTGAGCATTCTTCCCTCCTTGTACGCGTGGTTCAATATTGAAGCATCGTGGGACCCGTACAGCAATACGCACGGCATCAAGATCGCCGTCGTCAACCTCGATCAAGGGGCACAGATTATGGACAAGCCCGTCAATATCGGCAACGAGGTGGTTGAGAATCTGAAGACCAACACCCTTATCGGCTGGATCTTCGTCGACAAGGACGAAGCGATGAGGGGCGTAAGCCACGGCGATTATTACGCCAGCATCATCATTCCTGGGGACTTCTCCGTCCGGATCGGGTCCGTGCTATCAAAGGAGCCGATCAAGGCCGAGATTCTCTACTTTGTTAATGAAAAAATAAATGCCATCGCTCCGAAAATTACGTCCAAGGGTGCCACCGGCATCATCGAGGAGGTCAGCGATAACTTCGTCAGAACGGCCAACCGGACAATTTTCAAAATCTTCAATGAGCTCGGAGTTAAGCTGTCTAATGAGCTTCCGACCATTGAGAAGGTGAAGAACCTCGTGTTCAAGCTGGAACAATCATTCCCCCGCTTCTCGGATACGGTGAATACCGCGATGAGAGACGTGACTACGGCGGACCGGATCGTGAATGAGGCGCTGAAGAACCTGCCCACCGTCGCCCAACTGGCAAAGGATGCGCAGCAATTCTCATCTAAGCTCGCCGACTTGCTCCAATACAGCCGGGAAGGCATCGAGACCATCTCCCCCTTCATTAAGCAGGACTTGAGCACCCTGCAGCAGGCGGCCGAATCGGTGAGCCACGTTACGGCGATTCTCGAGGAAGTCACCGCCGATCCGTCGCTGACCAGTAAAGGGCTAGGACAGCTGTCCGAGAAGCTGGGCGCCGCAGTGAAGATTGCGGATAGCACGGCGGATTGGTTCAACCGGCTCAGCCAGGCGGTCACCGGCGGCCAGCTTCACGGCGTAACTGACAGGCTAAGGCAGCTCTCGGACAAGCTTGCCCAGCAGGCCGCGACCGTCAATGAGATCAAGGCAGCCATCGATCGCGGTGAAGAGATCGGTACCGAGCTGCTGGACCATCTCCACCGGCTGTCCCAGGACGCGGGAGCCATTGCGGGGGAACTGCTGAACCGGTACGACAGCGAGTTGAAGCCTGCCATGCTGCAGGGCGTGGACAAAGCGGTCGAGGATATCGCCAAGGTACAGCAGGTGCTCCGAAATACCATCCATAATATTCCGGACATCGAGACGTTGTTGAAGGACGCCTCGATGTTAAGCGCAATCGGCATCGAACAGATTCCGGTAATTCAGGAGAACCTGCCTGTCGTTCAAGCCAAAATTACGGAATTTGCGGACAAACTCCGTACGCTCGAGGCACAGGGTGACATTACCGAAATTATCGATCTGCTGAAGAATAACTTCGAGAAGGAGAGCGAGTTCTTTGCCGAGCCGGTCATCCTGAAGGAGAATAAGCTGTTCCCGATTCCGAACTACGGATCGGCCATGTCTCCGTTCTTCACGACGCTGTCCCTGTGGGTTGGAGCACTGCTGCTCGTCTCGCTGCTGACGGTGGAGGTGCACGAAGAGGGTAAGCATTACACGGATGTTCAAATCTATTTCGGCCGGTACTTCACCTTCCTGACCATCGCCTTGCTCCAATCGCTGTTCGTGACAACCGGAGATATTTATCTGCTGAAGACCTATGTGCTGCATCCGGGCTGGTTCGTCGTCTTCGGTCTCATCATTAGCGCCGTCTTCATACTTGCCGTCTACACGTTGGTCTCGGTTTTTGGCAACGTAGGGAAGGCGCTCGCCATCGTGATGCTCGTCCTGCAGTTGGCCGGCTCCGGGGGCACCTTCCCCATTCAGACGACGCCACCTTTTTTCCAAATGATTCATCCGTTCCTGCCGTTCACCTATGCGATCAGCATGATGCGGGAAGCGGTCGGCGGCATACTATGGGAAATTGTGCGACGCGACATCTATGTACTCGTCGTCACCGCCGGCCTCTTCCTCCTTATCGGCCTCGTTCTCAAAAGCCCCATCAACAAGGCGAGCGCGGGGCTGGTGCGCAAAGCGAAGGAGAGCAAGCTGATCCATTGATCTGTAATTTCCAGTATACCGGGGAGACGGCGCATATCGCAAACGTTAGCGCATAAATTAGACTGTGACCATTTTTGACTTAGGGACTGATCTCGCCAAAGCCTTGTGTAAGTTTCTCTTTCAGACGCAATAGAAGTCCGTTCCAAGCGTTTTTTGGGGCGAGGCCATCTATATAGTAAGTGTGGAGCTATGCTCATTGTACTTACCATGCAAATAAATTATAAATACATTGTAAATAAATTAAGTGAAAGTAGGGGTTGGAAGTGTCACAAAGGCCTTCGCATATGCTGCAGAACAAGCACGAGCTGCAGGAGCTCCATTTTATTATGTGAATCTGCGCTATGCCTTCGGCGCGGACGGGGTTACGGCTGCTGGACGAAACGGAGCCGTAAAATATTGATTTATATGTGTCTGCATAAAAGAATGGTAAATGACCTACAGTAACTACAAAAGCCGAAGCACCAGCACCTTTAAGGTAAACAAACATGGACATTCCCTGTTTATTGCATACTAAAAATGCCTAGAATTGCAGCGTAAAAGTGCTTAGATCAGATGCAAAAAAAAGGCACTTGTCAGCCCCTTACATTCCT
>NZ_BALG01000063.1 GCF_000315235.1 Paenibacillus popilliae ATCC 14706
GTGGTTTGTATGATTCGTTTATATAATTCTATTCGCTGTTGCTTCGCTTGACCATCTGCTTGTGCCGCTTTGTTTTCAACTTGAAGCAGCTCTTGTTGCTTGTTTTGAAGGGTTTGCTGTTGAGCTTGATGTTGCGCTTGCTTCTGCTCTATTGCAGTCATTTGCTGATCATAGCGGGCTGCAATCTCGGCTATTTTTTTCTTGGTTTCTTTCACTTGTTTTTGGCCTTCACGGATGGCTTGTATTTGTTGTTTGACCCGCCTATCCGATCCTCGACCTTTAGGATGCTTCCCCTGCAGTATTTGCGATAATAGATTCGCATCAGAAATTTTTCCTGCCATATTTCCATTATTATTTTCCATTGTTTCTTTCATAATTTGTTCACGAAGCTCTTTCGCCTTTTCTATTTCTTCAGCTAGCATCCTCTCTTCTTCTACTAATTTTTTTTGTTGTTCTTCTAGCTTCGTTTGCTTTTCTTGCTTTAATGCTTGCAATTGTTCTTCCCCTTTGGTCAATAGGGAACCGAACTCTGCTGTAGGGGTTTGTCCTTCTGCATACAAAGGAGAA
>NZ_BALG01000062.1 GCF_000315235.1 Paenibacillus popilliae ATCC 14706
GGACCCAGCGTTTCCTCTTTCTGCCTCTGTTTATCACCCTAGCCCAAGAAAAGTGAAAGTGAAGAGAATGTACAAATTATGCATCAGATCGATGAAATTGATATGAAGCACCCTTACTTCGGTTATCAGCAGATTACTCCTAACAAATGTCATTAATAAGTATTTTTCGATAAAAAAGAATTAATTTAGGAGTTGTAAAACTAATTTTTATCATTAATATTAACATCGTAACAATATTTTGGAGGGAGAAAATTTATGAATAGGAAAATGACGCTAAAAAAATTAAGTCAAATCAGTCTTATTGTTGTGGTAATAAGTTGCAATTTATTAACTGGAGGAGTTTCTCCTTTGTATGCAGAAGGACAAACCCCTACAGCAGAGTTCGGTTCCCTATTGACCAAAGGGGAAGAACAATTGCAAGCATTAAAGCAAGAA
>NZ_BALG01000061.1 GCF_000315235.1 Paenibacillus popilliae ATCC 14706
ATGCGAGCTTGGAGGCCACCCATGGCGTGCAGGTTTATTTTGCTGACCCGTATTCCTCCTGGCAACGAGGTTCCAATGAAAACGCCAATGGCTTACTGCGAGAGTTCTTCCCCAAAGGGACGGATTTCGCCCAGATTACAGATGAGGTTTTGGAGAAAGCTCTTTACCTGATCAATCAACGACCACGAA
>NZ_BALG01000060.1 GCF_000315235.1 Paenibacillus popilliae ATCC 14706
TCCATAATCTCTTCCGATAATGCATGTGCGGGTTTTCTTCCCCTATTCTTGTGGGTGATCCCCTGTGCTCCTTCTGTCTCATATCTTCTTTTCAACCGGATGATCTGCCGAACGGTAATCCCCAGTGCAATGGCTCCTTCGTTGTTTGTCATATGTCCATTCATGATTTTCTCTACGACTAAAACCTTTTTCATCTCTTGTCTGCTCAATGTGATTGTCTCCTGTCCCATAGTGACATTATCTCAGAAC
>NZ_BALG01000059.1 GCF_000315235.1 Paenibacillus popilliae ATCC 14706
TTGCGAGCTGCATTTTCATCTCGATCCGCAACGTAGCCGCAATGGTGGCATTGATGCATGCGTACAGACAGCCCTTTCTTTACGATTTCACCACAATGGGAGCAAAGCTGAGATGTATGTCTTGGATCAACTTGAACAACCACCCGACCGGCGCTTTCAGCCTTGTACGTAGTGAATTGAACAAGTTGATGCCACCCAGCATCAGCAATGCTTTTGGCTAGATGGTGGTTCTTAACCATCCCTTGCACATTCAGATTTTCAAAAGCGATCAGTCCGTAGCGATTCACGAGCTGACGCGCAACTTTGTGTGCGTGATCTTTTCGCTGATTTGCGACCTTCTCATGAAGTCGAGCCAGGATGCGTACCGCCTTTTTTCTACGCATCGATCTACGTTTCTTTCGTGAAACTGAACGCTGTAGTTCTTTGAGGCGCTTCTCATTTTTACGTAAGTGTTTCGGAACTTCAAAGGTCTCGCCACTTGACGTAACTGCAAGATGTAGTAAACCAAGGTCAACCCCTACCTGCTCATCAGATTGTGAAAGAGGTTGTTTTTCCACTTCGCAAGAAAAGCAAGCATAGTATTTGCCGTTCTTCACAATGAT
>NZ_BALG01000058.1 GCF_000315235.1 Paenibacillus popilliae ATCC 14706
ACAATCTTAACACCATCTTTATAGTTTAATATAAAATAGGACATAGACTCATGCTCCATGTCCTTCAGCAACAGACCCCGCCCGCACCTCTCATCGATGTGTAACAGGGCGGGCCAATTTTACAGTAAGAAAGCCTCGGAGCGATCCGGGGCTTATCTTTTTCCGAATGAATCATATACGGGCTTCTCGCAGCGCACACATGTGTATACCCCGTCAATCCATTTCCCCTTCCTGCAGCCGAACGCGCTGCCCTATCATGTCAATGTCCACGACGATGGCGGACACTTCGCATCGTTCGAACGGGTCATAGAGCTGCAAGGTAACGGGCTCCCTGTTTTCCATGGCCCATTGCAGCCGTCGCGATACCTCTTCAATTACCTGATCGTCGAGGTTCGGCCGTTCACAGCGGCGCTGCTCTCCCTGGTGACGGAGCAGTGCTTCCTTATGCTGCTGCAGCATCATACGGCTGGATTCCCACAGACCGTTATTCGACAGCTTCTTACTCATGCGGTCCGCCCCTTCCCGGCTGGCTGCCATGAAAGGATACGTTCCAGGAGAAACGGGCGCCACGCCCCCGCTGTCAGGCATGTTGCGTGCAGCACACCATCGCGGATGCTGCGGATGACGATCAGCCGCTGCGTAATGGCTCCATTACGATCCTCATAAATGATCTCAACAGTGCTGCCGACATATTGATCCAGCCTCATTACCATCATCTCTAATAGAACATTCGTTCTTGACTAAGTAATTCTTTTGTATTATTGTTCATATTAGTCGGCAGTTTTGTCCGGCCTGTCCGAAAAAATTATGTATAAAGACATTATAAAAGGTGATATAATATATCTATATTCCGGCGTTGTCCGAACGGGTGGTGTTTATGAGATCCGATTTTGTAATTAAACTTATCGAGGCGTTTAACAACAACGACGAGGAAAACTTTAAAAAAACGGTCCTTGAATTATCTGAGGAGGAAAGAAAAAAAGGAAATGTTCAACTAGCTAATAAGATAACAACATCTTTAAAATCTAGAAATATAAGTCCCAGTGCACAGAGAAGAGAATCCACATTTTCACCTTCTTCAGGTCTTAAGATGTTTGAACCAACGGGCATGTATACCCCTCGGGATAAGACATCAAATAACAGTTTGATCGATTGGTATCATCCTCAAGAAATTCAACAAGATTCTTTAATCCTAAGTAATGCAATATCAGGACAAATTGAATACATTATTAATGAATATAAAAATCGGGATCAATTAATTAAATTGGGGCTCAATTTTGAAAACAGATTATTGCTTTGCGGCCCCCCAGGTTGCGGGAAAACTTCTACTGCTTTTTCTCTATCCAAGTCGTTGTCTTTACCATTAGCTTATGTTCGATTAGACAGCCTGATTTCTTCCCTCTTGGGCCAAACAGGAACTAACATTAGAAAAATTTTCGAGTCAGTAAACAAGAAAAATGTGATTCTCTTTCTTGATGAATTTGATGCAATCGCCAAAAAACGTGATGATAAAAATGAATTAGGAGAATTAAAGCGAGTAGTCAATACATTACTACAAAATATTGATATGCTTTCAGAAGATGTTCTCGTCATAGCGGCGACTAACCATCAAGAATTACTTGATGCAGCTGTTTGGAGAAGATTTAATACGGTTCTGTATCTTGAACTACCCGATCAAGAAATGAGAGTCAATTACCTTGAAACGCAACTAAAAAAATTCGAACTTAATATCCAAGCCGATATAAAAAAGGTCGCAAATATTAGTAAAGGCTTTAATTTTTCTCAACTTCATGATGTTGTTGTCAAAACCGTTAAAAATGCTCTATTTCATCAGAAAAGAATTTTAATTTCCACTGCTGATTTTGTAAAAACAATTACAAATATGCTTCTTTTATTTAACGAAAGTGCTGTAGACGCATCATACTTACATTTGCTTAAGGGTAATGGCTTAACCCTAAGAGAAATTAGTGAAATAACCGGCGTACCTAAATCAACAATTTCTGATCGAATTAAGGAGTTGAATAAGGTTGAATGATCGAAGAAAACCAAAGAACAAAAATAAAGATCCAAAATCACACTTTTGGATACCCGATAGCGAAGTAGATCTAGTGGAATATAAGCCACGGTCAATACCAACACCAAGAGACATTAATCACGTTGAGCACGGCACAAATTTAGCTAAAGGAATCGAAGCTATACGAAAGTCACACCGTCAAAATAAAACGCCAATCTCAGACAAGATAATTATTTTTAAAGTTGAATTAGAAGAAGAAGATACGATTGATGATCGAGGAGACTTTGAAAAATTATTTTCAAATAACAAGTTGAGAGTTAACTCAATTAAAAAGTCCAACGTAGCGATTGTTTCAACTTCTCCTGCGAACTTAAATGAGTTTGACAGAAAATTGTCACAGTATACACAAAAAGATGGGAAATCCCATGGGTTTTTTCAGTATATAAAATCTATTTCATCCTACGCTTCTGAAGATAAACTTGCCCAATCTCTTAAAGACTCTGCTGAGATTCAAGATGTACAAATAACTTTGATTCCTAGTTTAGAGTCTTCCGATTACGAGAAAATGATTGAATTTCTATCTGGTAATATATTATCAGTGAAAGGTGAGTTGTTGGACAACATTATACTTCAAAACAATACACCTGTACTACGAGCACTTATTCCTTCAAGCGGACTAAAAGTGCTAGCTGATCAAGAAATAGTACTTGAAATAGGAAGAACACCTTTTTTCGAAACTGAAACTGAAGGTGGTGGTCAGGCTGAAATTGATTTCGACGATGTAAAAATCGAATTCTTGCATGACCCTAGGGAATTACCAATAATTTGTGTATTAGATGATGGGGTTTCCTTACCCGAGAGCATGAGTGATTGTATAGCAGGTAAGTATATATCTGAAGATTTAGAATTTGCTCCAACCTGCGAACACGGTACAAAGGTTGCGAGCAGGGCTATTTTTGGTGATGACATAGATACTCAAGTATTAAACAAACAACTTGTACCAAAAGTCCGAATAATCGATGCTGCAATTAGTGATGGGCTGACCCCCTTAGATGAACCCACTCTTATAAAGAGAATACGTCTGGCTGTTGAAAGCATTAAAGATCGGGCACAAATATTTTGTTTAGCATTAAATCAGCAAGATTCACTGTCTGGAGACTTCATTAGTAATTTAGCTTTTGAACTTGATTCTTTGACAAAGAAGTATACAGATTATGGTATCCAATTTGTAGTGCCTACAGGCAATCATAAATTATGGTCATATTATTCATCATTAGATGATATCATAGATGATGATGCGTCGAGAATGGCAGCTCCCAGTGAATCTTTTTATGCTCTGACTGTTGGCTCTGTATCGAGAGATAACCATCCGGATAGCATATCAGGCAGAGAAGAATTATCCCCTTTTAGTAGAATCGGCTTTGGATTTGCTGGTTCACCAAAACCGGATGTAGTCTACCCAGGTGGAAATGTATATATTAAAGACAACAAAGGGTTCATATCTGCTAATTGTGCTGCCTATGTTATAAACAACGAAGGGAAATTAACCCAAGATTTCGGGACAAGCTTCTCAGCACCACTGGCAGCACAAGAGCTAGCCTTACTTACAGAACACGTTCCTGAAAATGATATACTGATAGCAAAAGCACTATTACTTCATCATGCCGAAACACCCCATATTGACTCTTATAATTCATCTCAAGATTCCAGAGAGCTACATTCAAAATTGTATGGAAAAGGACTCGGAAATTATCTAAACTCTAAAAACTCTTATAAGAGTAGAGCATCTTATATAAGAAAAGGGAAACTTGGTAGACTCTTAAAACAGAGAATAAGATTCTACATGCCTTCAACTATTTCTAAATATTCAAACAGTAAAAAGCCTGTAGTAAAGGTTTCTGTTACTTGTATTTGCTTCTCACCAGTAAATCAAAGTATGGGCTATGAATATTTGAGAGCGTATGTGGACACATCTCTTCACACGATCAATTCAGGTAACAACATGGAAACAAATAATCCCGCCGGTAAAGAGGGTCGAAAAAGATGGAATCATATCCATCACTTTAATCGTATTATAAAGAGTTTTAACCCTGGTGACTGGCAGATTTGGCTGCAACTTTATACTAAACCTGAATTAACGAACGATGAAGAGATCGACTATATCCTTATAGTATCAATAGAAGATTTAACAACGAATGATGTTGATGTTCATGGCGGTATTTCAATTGAAAGCCACTCTCGTTTTGAGATTCTTTCTGAAATCCACGTAGAGGGTGAAAGTTTTAATAATGACGAAGAGTGATTCTAATAAATATACTCTAAGGAGAATTATGCTATGGGGAAAAAAGAACAGTTTGTATTAATGATGCCATTGATTCAAGACAATACGGGAGATGAAGTATACATACCGTCATCAGCTATGAATGGAGTAATACAAACCGTTCCAGTAACATACGAGGCTCTCGCAGGTTATGCTGAAGGTTTTAAAGGATTCGAGATGGATTCCATTGAGATACATGTAAAGGGCATTGCCAAATCAGGAGGATTAACTCAGCTTGTGGTTGGATTAGAGGGTGAGGCTGGTGTCAAATTAACTTTAAAAAAAAGCCAATAAATAAATAAGACGGATTGTAAAATGAAGTGCGACACCTTCTGGAAATAAAAAAACAAAAGGCTCATGGCCGGATTCGTGTAGAATGAAAGTTCTCACCACCCC
>NZ_BALG01000057.1 GCF_000315235.1 Paenibacillus popilliae ATCC 14706
CAAGCCATTGGCGTTTTCATTGGAACCTCGTTGCCAGGAGGAATACGGATCAGCAAAATAAACCTGCACACCATGGGTGGCCTCCAAGCTCGCATAACAGGCAAACTCTTTGCCACGGTCAGCCGTAGCGGTTTGGAACGCTCCCGAGGGGTACTGGGCGGCAGCCACGCCAAAGGCAATCTCCATCGACAACGCCGTGCGATCTGGCATTAGAATGGCCGTGTACAGGCGGGTTTTTCGTTCCACAAACGTAGCTACACAGCCCTTGCTTTTCCCACGGCCAGAGACGACCGTGTCGAGTTCCCAATGACCGAATGTTTCCCGAGATCGAACCTCTTTAGGACGCTGGGAGATCGCCTTTCCTACGGTAAACTTACCACGCGTCTCCACAGGCTTTTGACGCTTGCCTTTATGCCGGAGGACGGCCAGAACGCCTTTCATCAAATGGCCAGCATACAGCCAGCGATAGATCGTTTTAAAGCACACGATCGCTTGTCCCTCCTGACGCAGCCGCTCCATGATCTGCTCAGGAGACCAGGT
>NZ_BALG01000056.1 GCF_000315235.1 Paenibacillus popilliae ATCC 14706
GCGGGCCGAGGCATTGGAGCCGTCACAATCGGCGTATGTAGTTCATGGCGCTCACCGTGCCGGCAGGCATACACCTGCCGCACATGCTGCACTATTGTCGGCGTTGTTTTGTCATGAGGCAACCTCCTGTGATTTGAACTTGCTCTCATCTACCCAATAACAATAATAATGTATTTAATAGGATAATTTTTTATTGTAAAACGATAAATTTTGTGTTAAAGTCAAATTAAATTTAGAATAAGTGAGGGGCTTTTATGGAACGAGGAACAACACTCTTTTTAAAGGTAACTGTTTTTCTTATTGGAATCCCAGTTCTTGCTTTGTGCATCTTTTTGGTGCCAGGGATAGCGAATTTTGCAGCAGAATTGTATCCGGGTAATACTTATATAAAATATCTCGTTTTCATCGATTTGTATGCAACGGTGATCCCATTTTACTTTGCTCTGTATCAAGCATTTAAACTTTTAAGCTATATTGACAAGAACAAAGCTTTCTCGGAATTATCTGTACGAGTTTTAAAGAATATAAAATACTGTGCAATCACAATCAGTAGCTTGTATGTGGTAGGCATGCCACTCTTCTATCTCATAGGGGACAAAGACGATGCCCCAGGTTTCATAGTGATCGGAATGGTCATCGTTTTTGCCTCCATGGTGATTGCTGTTTTTGCTGCTGTTCTCCAAAAGCTTTTAAAAGAGGCTATTGATATAAAATCAGAAAATGATTTGACGGTCTGAGGTGAATAACGTGGCGATTATAATCAATATTGATGTAATGTTGGCTAAAAGAAAAATGAGCGTAACAGAACTTTCGGAGCGGGTTGGAATAACAATGGCTAACCTTTCTATATTGAAAAATGGAAAGGCAAAAGCGATTCGACTATCAACTTTAGAGGCGATTTGTAAGGCTTTGGAATGTCAGCCTGGAGATATTTTAGAATACAAAAGTGACGAAGGCACCACCATTATCGGTTAATGTGGCATGTATTCGGACAATCGTCCCCCATGCGAGAGCACAGTTGGTAAGCCTAAACTAATTCGGGACAGCGATTTCACTTGTAAGCAAAGTCAGCGCCGCTTCTTCCTTCGAAGTCGCATAAGGGTATCCTTCTTTTTTGGATGATGGTCGCATAGACTGGAATCGTACAGGCCAACCATGTTATTCGAGGCCGGAAAGGGGGAGCAAAGAGGTATGGCCAGATGGCGTTCCCGCGGCTTCCGATCGACACGGTGGCGTCTGCCGCGCATCTCGATTCAACCGCGCAAGCCTTCGGGATGGTATTCCCGCAGAGTTTGGGGCGGAAGCCTGCGTAGCAAGGTCCCTTTAGGCCCTGCCTGGCAAGGGGGAAAGCCGTCCAAGCCGCGCCGCAAACGCAAATATGTGTTCTTTGCGCTCATTATTATGACGCTGCTGACGGTACAGCTGTTCGTGTATGTAGATAAGCATGTGCGCGGGCCGCTCATGCATCTCGCCAAAATCCGGGCCAAGCAAATCGCGACGCAAGCGATTAACAGAGCGATTACCGATCAGGTGATGAGGGACCGGGAGCTGGATAAGCTAATCGAATGGAAGACGGATTCACGGGGCAAAGTAACGAGCTTCGTCTTGAATTATAACGAACATATGCGGATAACGTCTGAGACGGTCGAGATCGTACAGCGGATGCTGCAGCAGACCAAGGAATTGAAAGAACATGTTCCGCTCGGGCAAGCGTTAGGTAGTCCGCTTATTGCCTCCTTCGGTCCAAGGGTCCCTTTCTGGATGGAGCCGCAGGGTGCAGCGAAGGTCGAGTTGAGCACCCGGCCGATGGATGTCGGCATCAATATGGTGCTGGTGGAGGTTTATATTAGAGTCATTGAGGAAGTAGCGATTGTGATCCCGTTCGATCTGGAGCCTGAAGTCGTGGAAACGGAAATCCCGATCTCGTATCTCCTCGTCGTTGGCGATGTGCCTATGTACTACTACGATGGCAAAGGGCAGCCCGTCGGAAGCAACCGGGATAAAGCACCTGCCCTGTCTTTGCCGGTCCTGCCGTCATCCGGCGCCGTCAATTCCTCGGACCAAGACAACCTTAGCGTACCAGTACATACAGAGATGGTCCCACCACCGGGCGAGCCGTCTGGCGGAACCGAGCTATCGCCGTCAGCGACAGAGCAATAAAAAGAATGGAGAACCGGCTCACGTCAGCCCTGGTTCTTGCCTTTGCCGGGAAAAGGGAAAGCGGTTGCGGACTCCTTGTACATAAACACGAAAAAAGCGATCCGGAGCGGAATCGCTTTTCTAGGGGGCGTAACGGCTGACACTTCGGCATTATCGGTAAGCTATCCAGCTATGAAGTTTCGCGTCTCACTGTGCCATAGATAACCGGTTAACGGCAAGCGTACAGACCAATGAAGTGCCGCTGCTTTGTCCCGTTGTTCGCCGGGACTACGGCTGGAGTCTTCGGGTGAAGCGAAGAGGTGTGGCGCCGCCTCCTCAGCTTATGCTTGTCGGCCAGTTCCCACTGTCGCAGCAGTGGATACGGATCGTAGGCATATTCCACCAGCCCGCGATCCCGGTATATGCCGAAATGGAGATGCGGCGGGAATTTGCCTGAGGTGCCGGGGGGGCCGTAGCCGGAGCTGCCGACCCAGCCAATCGCCTGTCCGGGGGTGACGATGTCGCCGATTTTTATGGTTTTATGGTATCCGGACAAGTGGGCGTAGTAATGGTAATTGTTGTTGATATCGCGGATGCCGATCCGCCAGCCGCCGTAGCGGTTCCAGCCTTTGACCTCGATGATGCCGTAGCAGGTGCTGCGGACGGGAACGCCGTAACCGGCGAAAATATCGGTTCCTTCGTGAATGCGGAATCCTCCGTAATGTCGCCCCATCCCCCAGGTACTGCGATATGAATAGTTGGTGGTTACGGGAAGGGGGAAGGCCGTGTCGAACAATTGAAGCTGATCGAAATGTTCATAGAGACGGGCGAACTGCATCACACGCTGCACGGCGCGCGGGTTGGCGTAGTAATTCCACAGTCCGGTGCCGAAATCGTCCTCGCTCAAGCCGTAGGAGCCGACAAAGGAGGCTACGCTGTACAGCAAGTCGGTGTCATTGTTCATATCGGCCCGTCCGTCTCCGGAGCCGTCGCGGCCCATCCCCTTGAACATCGAGATGGAGACCGGGTTCTCATCTTCCCAATCCGGATTCAGTATGCCGACCCACTTCGGCGGCTCGATATATACGCCGGTCAACCGTTCCGGATGCTGACGCTGCTTTGGCTTGGCTTTCGTCAAGGTCCGCTCGTATTGATCGATAGCCGCAAGTCGGTACCAGGGAATGCCGGTTAAGGCTCCCATCTTTTCGTATAAGTCCCGCCGTTCCCGCCATATGCTCACCGTGACGGGCTTAGGGTGCGTCGAGACGGATTCGGGCACTGAATATGCGATCGGATGGAGTTCATCCTTCTTTCCTGCCGACCAGGCGTCCATCGGCGAGCTGATGACGGCCCATAGCGCCAAGCCGGCCCATAATATGGCAGCTTGCTTCATGCGTAATTATTTCCCTCCTTATACCTGTCCCAAATACAGATCTAATGTTAGAATGTGCACGAACGGGCTTTTTATCCGAACCTGGACATGCAGGTGTGGAATTTGGAGGGTTCATGGTATAATACTGTATTGAGGTCAAGGTAAAGCGAACGGAGAAAGAAGGTAATGACTCGATGAAAACGAAAGAGCAGAAACCAGACTGGATACGCATCAAACTGACCACAGGAGAAAATTATTCCGAAATCAAGGATATGATGCGCTCAAAAACGCTTCATACCGTATGCGAGGAGGCGCGGTGTCCGAACATTTACGAGTGTTGGGCCAACCGCACCGCAACATTTATGATTTTGGGTGATATCTGCACGCGTGCTTGCCGCTTCTGTGCGGTCAATACCGGCATGCCGACCGAATTGGATCTGAAGGAGCCGGAACGTGTAGCGGAAGCGGCTGAGCGCATGGGCTTGCGCCATTGCGTCGTCACTTCTGTGGCAAGGGACGATCTGCAGGACGGTGGGGCCTCCATCTTTGCGGAGACGATTCGATCGATTCGCCGTCGTATGCCATTCTGCAGTGTGGAAGTGCTTATTCCCGATTTTATGGGAAACTGGGATGCGCTGCGTGTCGTGATGGACGCGAAGCCGGATATATTGAATCATAATATTGAGACGGTAGAGCGAATGTCCAACCGGGTGCGGGCCAAAGCGAAATATTCCCGTTCCCTGGAACTGCTGCGTCAGGCGAAGGAGATGCAGCCGGACATCCCGACCAAGTCGAGCATTATGCTCGGCGTTGGTGAGGAATGGGATGAAATTTTACAAGCCATGGATGACTTGAGAGGGGTCAAGTGCGATATTTTGACGCTGGGACAATATTTGCAGCCGTCGCCGAAGCATTTGGATGTCGCCAAATACTATCATCCGGATCAATTCGCTGAGCTGAAGCAGGAAGGAATGAAGCGGGGCTTCAGCCATGTCGAATCGGGGCCGCTCGTTCGGAGTTCGTATCATGCGCATGAACAAGTGAAATCGGCCCATCAGGCCATGTCCACGTCGTAAGCGGTCGGCTGCTAACGGGATAGCTGCCGAAGCGGGCCATGGCTTTGACGCAATCCGGGGTTACGGGAAGGAGGAATAACGAGGATGTTCCACATTAGCGGCCAGACATATGAAGTGATTCAGGAGCATAAGAACGCGTGGAATCCAGAGGCATTCCGCGACCGGTACAGCGAAGTGCTGGAACGGTATGATTATATCGTAGGCGACTGGGGATACAATCAGTTGCGGCTGAAAGGCTTCTTCCGGGATAATCATCCGAAGTCGACGAAGGACACGACTTCCTCCGGCATTATGGATTATATTAACGAATACTGTAATTTCGGCTGTGCTTATTTCATCGTGGAGAAGCTGAGCAGCAAAGATTCGCGCTATCGCCAATCCCAGGACAACGGGGGGGAGGAGGAGACGCACAGGGCTCCGACGGGCAATAGGGAGTATGCCGCGACGAAGCAGGGCACCTCGCTCCAGCCGAAAGTCCCGACCCTAGAATTCGATGCCGAGCCTCAGGCGAAGCCGGACGTGCAGGATCGCAAGCCGCGTTCGCGCCATCGTCACAAGAACCGAGGCCATTATTCCAGTGAAACCAAGCACTCGGATATCGCGAAGGTATCCGCGAAGGTACCACGTCCCCCGAAGGACAACCGTTCCTGATCGCGGCTATAAATACGAACACCTCCCTTATCGCATCATGCGAAGCGGGAGGTGTTGTTGCGTGTACCGATCATCTAATTCGTCGGGGAGTAGCCGTTCTCATCATATCCGAGGAAGGCTTCACGGACGCGCTTCCAGAACGGGAACGGCCGATAGCGAACGAAGGTGACCCGCTGTTCCGCGACTCGGCAGCGAACCGAGCGCAAATGAGACAGCCGGATATGGATATGATCGATAGACAGCAGCAGGTTCTGCCCTTGCCGCGGTCGAATGTCGAAATGGTGATGCTTCGGCAGGATCAAGGATGATCCGAGTGTCCGGAACACCCGGTTGTTAATCGATGCAATCTCAGCCAATTGGATGGCCGGAATGGAAGGGTGAACCATGGCGCCGCCCAAGCTCTTATTGTAGGCGGTGCTTCCCGATGGCGTCGATACGCAGATTCCGTCTCCGCGGAACATTTCAAATAATTCATCATTAATGTCGATCTGACAGACCAATGTATTGTCAGTGCATTTCAGCGTAAATTCATTCAAGGCGAAATAGGTCTTCTTGCCCGTATCCTCCCTGTCAAGCTCAAGCTCGATCAGCGGATATTTGACGATCCGGGGGGGGAGCTGATCCTTGGAGCGGTTCTCTGCCATCATGTGGACAAGTAGTTCGATCTCATCCGGCTTCCAGTCGGCATAAAAACCAAGATGCCCCGTATGAATCCCGACGAAGGCGGTGTGGTCTATCCGGTTGATGTAGCGGTGAAAGGCTTGCAGCATCGTGCCGTCCCCGCCGATGGACAGAACGGTTTCCGGTTTTTCGTCATCTTGCACCAGTCCACGCGCCTCAGCCAAACGATGAAACGTCTCTGTCAAAGAGACGGACAATTCGTCTCCCCGGTTCAATACTGCATATTTCAAGGCGTTGACTCCTTTGTCGAACGGTATTGTGGAACATATCAACTCCATCTTATACGTTCTGCTGTCGGATTACAATCGTGTTTTCGACAAGAATCCCTCCGTCTGCTATCTCTGCAGCCGCTGCCAGGTATCGATCAGGAGGGAAGCGGCTAACAGCAGGCAGCATACCATCAGCAGCGTCCATAATCCGCCGCACAAGGAAAGCCAAGCGGTCTCCCAAGGGGGGGGAGATTGGGCCCATACCGGGGAGGGGATCCAGACCGCTGTTGCTCCTGCGTACGGTGCCAGCAGCGGGAAGAGAAAATAGGCCGCCGCTGCCGCCAACAAGCTATGGAGCATCCGAGCTGCAAGGAAAGGGAGGTACCGCATATCGCATTCGTTCATAATGCTCGCGATCTGAGCGTGAACGGAAAGCCCTGCCCAGGACAGGATCCAGGCTGCCGCTACCACCTGTGGGCGAATCCCGGATGCGTCGGCCTTCCCGGCTCCCTTGGCGCCGAGGGTTACCTCGAATATGCCGCCGGAGAAGGCCGGTGCGAGCGTAGGCGACAAATGGAACAACGCCAAGGCCGATTGCAGCAGGTGGTCGATCCTATTCATGACGCCGATGCAGGCGAGCATTTCCATCAATACGGAGAAAAAGACGACGAGTCCGCCGACTACGGTCATCAGCCGAAGCGAGGAACCGATCGCCTCCTGCAACAGCGTACCGAGCGAGCGTCTGTCCTGCTGTCTCGCCTGATGCATCGCTCGGAACGCCCGCCGGAACAGGGAGCCTTCGAACTCGCAGATAGCGCCTTGCGAAGGGGTCATCGGCGATGCGGGCGCATGGTAGCGCATCATGATGCCGGTGATGAGTCCGGCGCCATAATGGGCGACCGCCAAGATGAGGGCGAGGCCGGCATTGCCGAAAAAGCCGACGGCTACGGCACCGATCAGGAATATCGGGTCGGAGGTGGAGGTGAAGGCGATGAGCCGTTCCCCCTCCTCGCGGGTGACTAACCGATTGGCCCGCAACCTCGTCGTCAGCTTCGCACCGACAGGGTAACCGGACGCATAGCCCATGGCGACGACGAAGCCGCCAATGCCAGGCACGCGGAACAGCGGCCGCATGACAGGATCGAGCAGCGCACCGATAAAATGGACGATGCCGAAGCCGAGCAGCGCTTCGGAGATGATGAAAAACGGGAGCAGGGAAGGGAACAGGACGTCCCACCATATCGATAGGCCGCGAACCGCCGAACTGAAGGCGGCAGACGGGTAAATGGCCATCAAGGCCGCAAAAGCGCTCAACACCCCCGCGATAAGGAGCATAAGGCTTGTCCTGCGGTTCATACAAAGCACTCTCCTTTCCTGTTACGCATGAGCAGGCCATACTTTCAAGTTTATGAGAGGAAAGGGACAATCATGACAGGCGTGAAGCCGCCCGTCCTTCGTCCCGCAATAATTCTGTAATCAAAATGTAAAGAAAACGTTTGCATATATTCGTATTATTTTGAAAATAATTATGATAAAATACAAGTATAGAGAGATGGAACGCGTTCGTTAGGGGTGATACGGATGAGCATTATTGCTGGCATCCTAGTTTGCGCTTTCGTCTACGTCATTCGAGAGTCGTTAATGGGACCACCGGAAGAAGATTGGGAAGGTTAACCATTTTACGCAAGCGCTGAAGGATTCAGCGTTTTTTGTTTTTCCGGGAACCTGAAGCATCACATTGAGTAGGCCCCCGCGGGATGATGGCGAGGAGCAACGCTATTTGCGCTTCGCGATGGAGGCTTATATAACACGGCGATAATTCGGATCGCGCGCGAACCGTGGCATCAGTTGCGTGAGGAAATGCAGAAAGCAGAGGAAGGGAAGGAACATCTGGAGAGCCTGCCGTTCTGATGGAGACGGAGAACCGGGGAGCTAGCGAATCTTCCGATCCGCCAGCAAATAGTCACGATCGGCATCGAGGACGACGATCCGGTTATGGCAGCAGGGCATGATGAGCAGCCGTTTCTTCCCGTCGCGAATGTCGGGAAGTTCCTTCGGCTTAAGCGATACAAGCACATTGTCCGTATGGCAAAAAGGGCACTCTGGAATATACATATCCCCCATAATGATGTCATAAGGAACCGTATTCTCGAACGGAATCATGGTGAACGCTCCCTATCGGAATCGGCCGCCGGTTCGGCCGGTTCCTTCTCCGCTGCGGCCGTCAGTTCGGCCAGCTTCTTCATCAGAATATGCTGCGGCATATGAATGAGCTGTTCTATGGGGACGCCCAGCGCCTGGGACAGCTTGACGGCGGTATCCGCCGATATTGGCAAAGGTTTCATCGAGTCGCCATCCTTTCTATGCGGGTTGCTCCACTTTTTGCTATAGTTTAGTTATACACACTCAACATGCAAAACTCAAATGCTTCAGTTATTTTTTATTCCAAAGAAAAGAAAGGGGTATCCGCAATGATGCAACATCCGTTACATCGGACATGGGATCTGGAATCGATCTTTCCGGGAGGATCCGATTCAGAAGCACTTCAACAATCATTCGCCGCGATCGAACAGGACTTGGCTCTGTTGAACCGGGAACTGAAAGAGATATTGACTCCGCTCAGCCAGGACAGCATCCCGGCGCTAGCGAACATGACCACCCGACTGCAGGATATGAACCGTCGGATGCAAGAGACGGGCGCCTTTGTCAGTTGTCTGACCGCTCAGAACCTTCATGACAAGAAAGCAGTACACTTGACAGGACGCAAGTCGGCGCTGTCGGCGCAAGTGGTCGCGATCGATGCGTTGTATGACGAACTGCTTCGTAGAATGCCGGATGAGCTGTGGTCCCGGTTCCTGGCGCTGCCGGAGATGGAAGGGGTGGCCTTCAATCTGAATGAACGCCGCGAGATGGCCGAGGAGAAGCTAGGGCCGGAACTGGAAGCGCTTGCTGGAGATCTCGCGGTGGATGGCTATCATGGCTGGGCGGAGATGTATAATACCGTTGTCTCCCATGTGCGCATCAATTACGAGGAGAACGGCGTGACCCAGCAATTATCGGCAGGACAGGCTCACAATAAGCTCTCGCATCCGGATCGCCGTGTCCGCGAAGAGATGTTCAAGCTGTGGGAGCAGGAATGGAGCGACAAGGCCGATTTCTGCGCCGCTGCCCTAAATCATATTGCCGGCTTCCGCCTGAAGCTGTACGAACGCCGTGGCTGGGACAATGTCCTGCAGGAGCCGCTCGCCAAAAACCGGATGTCGCAAGCGACCCTGAATGCGATGTGGGATACGATTGTCAGCAATAAGCCGAAGTTCGTTCAATATTTGGAGCGGAAGGCGAAGCTTCTCGGGGTAGAGAAGCTGAGTTGGTGCGACGTGGACGCTCCGATCGGCATAAGCCAGACGACCATCAGCTATGATGATGGAGCGGAGGCAATCGTCGAGCAGTTCCGCAAGTTCAGCTCGCGGATGGCGGCCTTCGCGGTGCGCGCGTTCGAGAATCGCTGGATTGAGGCAGAGGATCGGCCTGGGAAGCGGCCGGGCGGCTTCTGCACCTTCTTGCCGGTCAGCAACCAGACACGCATTTTCATGACCTATGCGGGCACGCCTTCCAACGTATCGACACTGGCGCATGAACTGGGGCACGGTTATCATCAGCACGTGATGGACGGACTGCCGGCCTTCGCCCAGCGCTACGCGATGAATGTCGCAGAGACGGCCTCCACCTTCGCTGAAATGATCGTAGCCGATTCGGCTGTAAAGGGGGCGAAGGATGAGCAGGAAAAGTTGGGACTGCTCGAAGACAAGATTCAGCGATCGATTGCTTTCTACATGAATATCCATGCGCGCTTCCTGTTCGAGACCCGCTTCTATGAGAAGCGCAAAGCGGGGCTGCTGTCGAGCGAACAAATCTGTGCATTGATGGAAGAAGCGCAGCAAGAAGCATACTGCGGGGTGCTAGGTTCACCGCATCCGCATTTCTGGGCTTCCAAAATGCACTTCTATTTCACGCATGTGCCGTTCTACAACTTCCCGTATACGTTCGGCTACTTGTTCAGCACCGGCCTGTATGCGCGCGCGCTGGAAGAAGGGGAGTCGTTTGCTGCGAAATATGATGCACTGCTGCGCGATACGGCGGTCATGACGGTGGAAGACCTGGCCAGTAAGCATCTTGGCGTCGATCTGACCAAGCCGGACTTCTGGCAATCGGCTATCAATGTAACGCTCAAGGATGTGGAGCTTTTCTTGCAGATGACGGAATAAGCGGCTCCGGGAAAGGAACGACATATTGGGGACATTCAATCGCAGCGATCTTCATAATTGCAGAAAAAGGGGAATTTTGTGATTATCTGTTGAATAAAGGTAATAACTCCTATATAATGTGTCTAAAGAGCTGTTTTTATGTCGATGAAAATAGTTCTCTATTTTTGAGGAGGTGTGATTCGTCATGGACTCTTATGAAGTATCATTGGCCAGACAATTCAGCATGGTATTTGATAAGTTGGAATCGGAGCTGCTGGGACTGACAGGAGGCACGGTCATTGTATGCATTCGCAACGATGTCATAGGCAAATTCGGCGTTAAGCATGATGCGCTTGAAAGTCAGAACGGGGTTATCAAGCCGTTGCGCCAAGGATTGATGAAGCGGCACGTCGCGGAATTCCGCCAGACGGCAATGGAGGTTCTTAAGCACAAGAAGCAGTGGACTCATGGAGAGATTGTGTTTGATTTCGCCATGAAGCAGGACACCTTGCACATCAGCACATGGTTCGAATCCAATTATAATTTGGTACATATGTTAAAGAAGCCTGAATCGCACACATATAGACGCGTCTCCTGATGGCCGGCTGTAGCATCGGGGGAATGCCGTCATATACAGCACTAGAAGCTCTCTGCCTGTCGGCGAGAGCTTCTGCGGTGTTATCAGGCAATTGACATAAGTATGGTATACGATCCTCGAGATCGTCTGCGCTTATCGAGTCGTACGTCCTGCTAGTTGCTGCTCGGCCATTTGAACGAGACGCTTTGTGATGAAGCCCCCGATAGAACCTGTATCACGACTCGTATAGTTGCCATAATATCCGTCTTGAGGAATCGGGATCCCCAGCTCTTGCGCGATCTCGTACTTCATTTGCTGCAAAGCTGCAGTCGCTTGAGGCACCACGAGATTGTTGGAGCGGCTTCCACCATGATTCGGCATGCTGTTTCACCTCCCTGTGATCGTTAGTATGGAGAACGAGAATAGAAATATGTAGGTGGGGGGAGAGGAACGGAGGAGTAAATAATGCCAGACCTAGGGTACGGCCTGGCATTCCGTTATGAATGGAAAATCTCGAGATCCAGGGTCAATGTAACAGGGGCTTGCGGCTTCAGATCGATAAGTCCCGTCTTCTCGCTGCCGAACGGAAGGTTCGGTGCATCGGTCAGCCATGTATACGGCTCGACGCAAATGATCTCGTCGGCAGTGCCTCGGGTATACAGCACCCAGTGCTTGAAGTGAGGCAGACTGCCGGCATAGCGGATACGGTAACCGTCATCCCGGCTCAACCACGCCTCCGGCTTGCCTTTGCCCGTGCTGAACACGGTATCGAAGTCGGTGCCTTGGAGATTCATGCCTTCAAGCAGTCCCTTGCTGTCGCCCAGCGGCAGCGTCTTTCCTGTCGTAATCAATTCCTCGTCCAGCTCATATATTCCCATCACCGGCACCTGCAGCGTCCACCGGTTCGGTTCTCCGTCAATTAGGAACCAGGTATGGGTGCCGAAGCCGAACGGAGCCGATTGTTCCCCCTGATTGGTGATCGTCAGTTGCTGGGTTAGCGTATGTCCCTGAAGGCGGAAGGTGACCTCCAACTCCAGCGGGACAGGATATTGCCGCATCCAGTTGCCATCGTTGGCGGTGCGGAATTGCGCGGTAACTTCGACAGCATTGCCCGCCGCAACGGCCCGGATAACCGTCCACGACTGAAGGCGATGCAGCCCGTGAATATGGTTGTCATTCGCCGTATTCTGATCGAATTGATAGTTTACGCCGTCATATGTGAACGAACCGCGACGGATTCGACCCGGAGGCATCAGCATCGGAATGCCGAAGTGGTAAGGCTTAGTCATATAATAATCCAGGTCGCTCTCGGCAGGCGTGCGCAAAATATCCCGCTGTGCCTTCTTGTCCCACAGCCGGATGACATTGCAGCCGAGCCCAGGGAGCAGCGTAGCTGCCAAGGTATCATTTTCTAGTATAAAGGTCTCATAACCGTTCCATTGCCCTTTGTTCACTTGAACCATGTTCATTGCTCCTTTTCCTATGCAGCTTCCAATTCACGTTGTTCAAAAATCCCGCTTCGCGTTCAAACGACCTTTGCCGGTACGGAGAACCGCCTGTTGGAAAACGCATGATATGGTTCTAAGCATAACAAATCATCCCGGCAAAGTCATGATGAATGATATCCCCTTGACAATGGGGGCGATATTCGTTATCCTATTGGCTAATTCAATCTGGTTGGCATTCATCTGCTTATAACAAATCGATGATAAGGACAAGTAGGCTTCGCGGCGGGCTTCAGAGAACCGGTGGCTGGTGAGAACCGGTGCTTCCTGCGATGACTGAATGGACCTTGGAGTGTAAAGCCGAATCGAGGAGTAGGCTTTGCCGTAAGTCCTGCGTTAAAGGAAGAAAGGTTCGCACAAGGTCCCATTGCATTTATGGGCTAGGCAGCTACAGGCTGTCCAGCCGCGACAGAGCAGGCCAAACGCGAACGAATAAGGGTGGCACCACGGTCTTTCGTCCCTTTGCTGGATGGAAGGCCTTTTTTGCGTGTAAATCAAGGCGTAGTCAACACAATGAGGGAAGAGACAAGGAGTGTGAATGACCAATGGTACGGGTACTATCCGGCATTCAGCCCAGCGGCCAGTTGACGATGGGCAACTACATCGGGGCAATTCAAAATTTCGTAAAATTGCAGCATGAGCATAAGTGCTTCTTCATGGTCGTCGACCTGCACGCGATTACGGTGCCGCAAGATCCGGAAGCGCTGCGGGAGCAGACCGAGGCGGTAGCCGCGATCTATTTGGCGGCCGGCATTGATCCGGACAAGTCGGCTATCTTTCTCCAATCGCAGGTACCCCAGCATGCCGAGTTGGGCTGGTTGTTGACGACGCTCACCTACATGGGAGAACTGGAGCGGATGACTCAGTTTAAGGATAAAGCGGCAGGCAAAGAATCGATCGGTACCGGCTTATTTGTCTATCCGGCGCTGATGGCCGCCGATATTTTGTTATACAATGCAGACCTGGTTCCGGTCGGTGATGATCAGAAGCAGCATCTGGAGCTGACGCGTGACGTAGCGAACCGATTCAATCATCGTTTTGGCGAATTTTTCACGATGCCAGAGCCGTATATTCCGGAGGTCGGGGCGAGAATTATGTCGCTGGATGATGCCTCCAAAAAAATGAGCAAAAGCAATCCGAATCCGGGTAGCTACATTTCCCTGCTGGATCCGCCGAATGTCATCCGAAAAAAAATGAGCCGGGCTAAGACAGATTCCGAAGCGCTCGTCAAGTATGATCCGGTGAACAAGCCCGAGATCAGCAATCTGCTCAGCATCTATTCGTACGCTTCCGGCCAGTCTATCGCAGAGATCGAGGCGGAGTACGAAGGACAACTGTACGGAGCCTTCAAGAAGGAATTGGGCGAGCGCGTCGTCGCCCTGCTGGATCCGCTTCAGCAGCGGTATGAAGAGGTGCGCCGGAACGGCGAGCATCTAGAGGCGCTGCGCTCCGGCGCCGAACAAGCCAAGGAAGTCGCCCAGAAGCAGTTGGACGAAGTGAAGCGCCGGATGGGATTCGTTGTATAAGCTCTGTCTCGACAATGGTAACAGGGAAGGATCCCTATGCAGAGCAACGTGTGCCTGCCGGGCTCAGCCCTCCGGCGCATCAGGTCGACTTGCGACGCCGCCGGGCCTTGACGATAAAGCCGAAGCCGATATTGAACACCGCCAAGACGGCGAAGAGGATACTGAGCCATAGGTTATGACTGAGCATGATGGCTGTTCCTGTCAACAGCACAATGGAAGAAACAGCGAACCATAATGCTAATCCTTTACTCACGTTTACCGCTCCTTTTCAAAGAAAAATCGCTTCAGAATGAAGTATAACATTTCGTAGATCGGACAAAATAGGATTGCAAGCTTGCGACAACCAGAACCACCGATGTGAAAGGAGATTAACTCATGGCTAATAATCAATCTCGCACGAATAACTTGGTCGTTCCTCAAGCCACCGCAGCCCTGCAGCAAATGAAATATGAAATCGCACAGGAATTGGGAATTCCCGTTCCTCAAGACGGGTACTATGGAAATTACACGACCCGTGACACTGGTTCCATCGGGGGCTTCATGACGAAGCGCCTGGTTCAAATCGCCGAGCAATCCCTATCCGGCGGCAACCGTTAATTGATGCACTGATCTTGGGCTACTCCTGCGCGCGGAGTAGCCTTTTATATATTGATAAAATGGTACGGAAACACAACTTTTCCGCCATTTTGTCGTCTAATAATTAGATTCATAATCATGAGTATTTACTCAAAGGGGATAATGCATGCGCTTAAGACTAACGATGAGTGCAGTGAAACGGCTGAGCATATGGGTCTTGGGTGCACTTATTATAGGCTGCTCCGTATTGTTGTGGCACATACATGCAACGTCCGGCCGGGCGTGGACCACGCTAGCAAGCATAAGCAAGCCCGAGCCGGATGAGATCGAAATCTACACCGTCCACTCCATGCCGATGAACTCGGGGGAGGAGGACCACCTGCTCGTCGTCTTGACGGAGCCCATTCATCTTCGGATCATTGCGGAAGCCATCTCGTCAGCCCAACCGATCGAGGGAATGGTAAAGGTGGCACAGCCCCATTTCCGCATTCATTACAATAATACCAACTATTATGTATGGTTGTCGAAAGATGAACAATATGGCGCATTTATGAATGCGGGCCAGTCCCATACCCTATATAGTCTCAGCGACCGATCAATCAACCAACTGCAGGAGCTTTTTCATGATCTGCATTTGTGGCGCGAGCCCAAAGGATCGAATACAGGGGACGAATCCTAGGATTCACCCCTTCAGCCAACCGACGAAATAATCGAGAATATCGCCTTCCTTATTCATCATAACTTCGACCAACGGATGATCGCTGCATTGGGCCGTTTTCAAACTAGGAAAGGATGAGAAACAGGCATGAAGCAGATGGAGCGAATCATCTTTGTTGAATACCGTATTCTACCGGAGGCGAGAGATACGTACTTGACCGCGATTCGGCACTTGCTGAAGCAGCGGCCTGACGTTATGCTGTATGAAGGAACCGGCCAGCCGAATGTATTTGTCGAGCAGTGGCTCGGAACGACGGCGGATGACTATGCCTCGCTGAAGAAGCTCAGAAGAGAGGGAGCGGACGGCTGGGATGAGGTTACCGCGTGCATTGCCGGAGGCATAGACAAACTTCATATATGGGAGTTCCGTCGCTCTCCGATCGTACCGGAGGCATAACCGGCTTAAGACAATGTCAAATTGATGAACGATTCCTCGAAACGTTGTTATTGTTCTGACAGATTTGCTATGATAAAAATTACAGTAGGCAGAAAAAGATTTTGCTTTTCTCTGAACACAACAAGGAGGAACCGGTGCGTGGAAAAACAAATGACTTATCGGGGGTCTTCCGATTCCGTTGCATTGACGCCGGAGCCGATACGGGTCGGATTATGGAAAGAGTTTATACAATTAACGAAGCCGGGCATCATCCGATCGAACCTGATGGCGGCGTTTGCCGGCTTTTGGGTAGCGGCCAAATGGGACATTCCCTGGCTTACGTTGCTGTGGATGCTTGTCGGAACGACGCTTGTCCTCGCATCCTCATGCGTATTCAACAATTATTTCGATCGGGATTTCGATATGAAGATGAAGCGGACGAAGAAGCGTGCGCTGCCGGAAGGACGATTGAAGCCGAACACCGTGCTTGGCTATGCTATCATTCTGGGCGCAGCCGGGCTGGCTGTGCTGTTTGGCCTCGTGAATGTATTAACTGGAATCGTGGGCAGCGCGGGCATGTTCTTCTATGTCGTCATATATACGTTGTGGCTCAAGCGCACTTCTACTTGGAGCACGTCTGTAGGCGGTATTTCCGGAGCGATGCCTCCGGTCATCGGCTATGTTGCCGTCATGGGCCAGCTTGATATGGGGGCGGCCTTGCTGTTCGCGCTGCTGTTCCTGTGGCAGCCGCCGCATTTCTGGGCGCTCGGCATCCGACGGGTGGAAGAATACCGCGCAGCCGGCTATCCGCTTCTGCCCGTCGTTAAGGGCATTGCCCGCACGAAGTGGCAGATGATTCCTTACGTTGTCTTGCTGTTGCCGGTATCCTGGTTGTTCTATTCGTACGGCTATAGCGGTATGATTTACGGCATATTCGGCACCGTCATCCATGCGATCTGGCTGTTCATTTGCATTGCGGGCTTCCGCGCAAAGGACACCGATGGCTGGGCAAAGAAGAACTTCATTTGGTCCATTAACGTCCTGATGCTGAATATGCTGGTTATGATTCTGGACACGATGGGGAAAGCGTAAGGACGCATTCTCCAAGTTACCGCATGGGAAGCTAGGGGGAGGAACGGAGCATGTCGTGGGCGAAGAAGTATTCTTTTCAGATTTTCCTTGGGGCGCTGGTCGCTTTCTTAGCGATTGTGGTGACTATTCTGTATTGGCCGCGGGAACCGGACATTCCGCTGACCGATAAGAAGGCGCCGGACTTCAGCATGCAAAATGTGGACGGCAGCACGGTGACGCTAGCGGATACGAACGGCAAGGTCCGTTTGTTCTATTTCTATTTCACCAACTGCCCGGATGTCTGTCCACCGACGACATACCGCTTATCTGAAGTGCAGAAGCTGCTTCAGGACAAG
This sequence comes from Paenibacillus popilliae ATCC 14706, assembly GCF_000315235.1. Lineage (GTDB taxonomy): Bacteria > Bacillota > Bacilli > Paenibacillales > Paenibacillaceae > Paenibacillus_B > Paenibacillus_B popilliae. The sequence goes on from NZ_BALG01000056.1 coordinate 17,077, forward strand.
GTGATGTTCGGTACCGAGGCGAGCATCGTATCGATTTCATTCGATCCGGAACGCGATACGTTGGAGAAGATGAAGAAATGGTCGGAGAAATATAACGCCGACTATAGCGGCTGGTACTTCCTGAGAGGCAAGGAAGAGGAGGTCGCGAAGATGATGCCGGAGTTCGGATCCAGCGTCTTCAAGGACGAGGACGGGAATTTCACACATCTGAACGTCATCACCCTGGTTGATCAGGACGGCAATATTCGCAAGTATTACAACGCGAATGATTTGGAGACGGCTTCCCCTGAAAATATCGCCAAAGATGTAGCGCGTCTCGTAAAAGCTTAACGATATAGGGAGCTTACACTAGGGAGCTCACAGCGGTCTGTCTTGCCGAGGCGCTGCTGTGAACCGCCTTATTTACAAAGGCGGGGCCGGATCCGGATATATTATATATTCGTCCAGCCCCGCCTTTTCGAGTTGCTGAATCAAGTAATCATCAGGCGTTCCTTCGACGCCGGCGTAGCCGCGGCGCGTGTAAATATGTTCGGCTTCCGGGAACGCATCCCGCAATATGCCGCGTATCCGCTTGCCCGATGCGTCATTATCCAGGAACAAGTAGACGTCCTTGTCGTGCGCTTTCTTGTGCAGCTGCTCGGTCCGGAGCGTATTCAAGGTGCCGAACGTGCACAAGATACTCACTTCCTCGCTGAGAAGCCTCCGCAGCCGGCTGCGGTCGTTCTTCCCTTCCACGATGATGACCGTATCCAAAGGTGCCACCCCCTGCTGTATCTATTATCGCTATTCTTCTGTATCGATAGTGTACCACAATCCGGATAGCCGCTTGCAAGGGCTTCTCGTGCGAGCACAAAGAGGCTTGCCAGGATTGGCAAGCCGCATGAGGAGAGAGCGTAACAGAAATGACGGTTAGTAGAATGGCGCCCGCAAAATAATGACGAGCAAGATGTAGAGGACGAGGATGGTGCCGGTCGATGTCCAGAATCCGGGACCATAGACAGGATCCGGTTTCGCTACCGGGGCCACAGCCGTAGGACCAAATCCGCAAGGATGGTAACAGTGGCTTATCTCGTTTCACCTCGCTTTCCCGATGGGTCATTTGTTACAATGCTATACTATGTCGGCGCCTGCCGCGGGGCATGTGCACATACCCAGGTCCGCCCGAATGGGCTAGTGCGGCGATAGGCGGTATTACACCCTCGGTGTCGTGCGCGTGGCGGGGAGAAGAGAAGGCGGTAGAAAAGCTTGCTTTGCCGGCAGCAGCGTGACCGCAATCATAAGGACGACAAATGCAATAAAATAAGGAGAAGTCATATCTCTAATCTGCCCTGCGATCATCGGGCCAAGAAAGAAGCCGATGGAAGAGGCGATCGCCAGGATGGAAAATATTTTGCCAAAACGCGTTCCTCCGCTTACTAAAATTAAGTGGGAGGTCATCGCGGGCAATATGATTCCCTTGGTCATTCCGATCAGGAACAGCGTCGCCAGCAGCGGCACCGGCCAATGGATGGCCAATCCGAAGAAGAGCAGCGCCAAGGCAAACGCGCCCATCCACGTCCTCGTATATGGTTGATAACGGTTCAGGAACAGCAGGCTCAACGTGAACAATGCGCCCAGGCTGACGGCGGAGAACAGGATGCCGGCCCGCATTATCGATTCGAGCGCGTCCGCCAGCAGCGGAAGCTCGAAGAATAGAATGCCCTGGGACAGCGAGATGGCTAGCGGCATAAAATAAAAGCGCCATGGGACAGGTATGGCTTCCGGCTGCTTAAGCGACTGTGAAGGAATGCCTTCTGTATCCGGCGTCAAAGAAACGGCATCCTGGGCGATATCCCGGATGAAGAAGCAGGATAATACGCCGACGATGAGCAGCATCATGCCGAGCGCCTGGAAGGCCATGCCGAACCCGATCTTGGCGACGAGATACGCGCCGGCGGCCGGAGAGACGACCGAGGCAAGCGTATGAATGAGGCCGTTGCCGGCCATCAGCTTCCCTTGATGCACATGATCCCGGGCCATGCGTGCGAGGAGGGACAAGCAGGCCGGTGACAAGAAGGCGAGCACGAATCCGCTAATAGAGCGCAGTACGAGCAGCTCCCAAGGATTGACGACATGGGCCTGCACAATCATGATTACCCCGGCGCCTATCAGACTGAGCACAATAAAAATCCGGCTACCGAATCGGTCGATTCCGTAACCGGCCAGCAGGTTGCCCGGCAGATGGGTGAAGGAGTACATCCCCATCATCAATCCGATGAAGGAGGGCGCCGCACCGATTGAGATGGCAAACGGGGTTAAAATCGGGTATTGCGCGTGCAAATCAAAGAAAGCAACGAACAAGAACAAATAGAGCCACAGCACTGAGCGCAAAGTTCAGTCACCTCCAAATCGCTATGCTATACTTGTACGTAGGAAGGGACGAACTTAGTACCCCAAGATGTGAAACGCTCGCTCAAGGCGGGCTGATTGCCACAAGGACTGGGAATGATGCTATAATACGTGATGGAAAGGTGGTTGTCAGGTGAATCAGTTGGACATGTGGTTTGCATTTATCAAGCAGAACTGGCTCATGTTCCTTATCGCGCTCATTGTCTTATTCGTTATTGTCAGCTTCGTGAAGACGATGGTCAAATGGGCGCTTGTGTTGGTGATTATTGCCGCGGTCGCCGTGTACAGCGGCATCACATGGGATAATATCAATCAGGTGGTCACGAACGTGAAGGATGAGTCGGTACAGAAGCTGAAGGAGCAGGCGATCCAGGCGATGCTCGATGAAGCGAAAAAAGCGACGTATACGGCTGAGAAGGACGGAACGTACACCATCAAGACGCCGAGTCTGGTGCTGACAGGGAAGTTGGACAGCGGCAAAGTAAACGTGTCGTTCAGCGGCGTACCACTCGGTGAATGGAATATCAACGATACGTTGCGTGAATTCATTGACAAGGCGAAGCAGAAGCAATGAGCAGGCAGATGCTGCCAGACGTGAATATGGTCACGATGTTGGTATGTAGGCCTTTGAAGGGGAATTCCTATCTATGCTAAAATGGTTGGGAAGCAAGTTAAAGTGGGAGAAAGGTTGATAGAGCAGTGAATCATCCCCATCATGATCCAGAAAAGCGTGAAGTCATCAACCGGCGCAATTTTTCGCATCGGCTGAATATATTCTTTTTTGTTACGTTTGCCGTGTTTTCCGTTCTTATCGTCCGGTTAGCGATACTGCAGTTCGTGGAAGGCCCAAGCCTGAAGGAGAAGGAAGCGCAGCTCGGTTATAAGGAGACGCCTATCCCTCCGCTTCGGGGCTCGATTTATGATGCGTCCGGAGATCAGGTCGCGTATTCGACCTCGACCCAGTCCTTATATTTTAATATCGAGAAAAATTACGGGGATCCGAAGAAGGCGGAGCTGACCGACACACAGAAGAAAAATCGGGAAGAGGCGAAGCTCTTGGCCCAGCGGTTGGCCGACGTGTTCAAGGAGTACGGCGAACCTGATGATACGCCGCTGACCGCCGATGTCATCTACAACGATCTGATGGATCTGTCGGCGCGTGTCAATTTTACGTATACGCCGCGCATTATCAAGACCGGCCTGACCCAGAAGGAAGTGGCCTACTTCCTGGAGCATAAGCCGGAGTTCTCTGGCATCGATATCATTGAGGACAGCGTGCGCCACTACGAGCCGATGGCGGTGCAGACGGTCGGGTATTTGAAGAAGTTCAAGGGCGTGCGCGACAATCCGGGGTATTATAACGATATTTTTAATAATCGCGCTACGACAACGTCCGAGGAACAGTATCTCGATTACGAGGATGTCGGCTTCGACGGCATCGAGCTGATGTACCAAGAAGAGCTGCGGGGATTGAACGGGGTCAAGAAGTTCCCTGTCAACGTGGCGAACCGCATCATCGGACCAATGGAGCAGACGAAGCCGCAGCGCGGCGACGATATCCATCTGACGATTCATCGCGATGTCCAAGAGGCGACTGAGGACGCGATCATGCAGACGCTGGAGCGGATCAGGAGTTCTTCGAACCGCTCGGAGCGGGCGCCGTATGCACGCACCGGCTATGCGGTAGCGATGGAGGTCGACACCGGGAATATCATTGCGATGGCGAGCATGCCGGATTACGATCCGAACGTGTGGCGGAACGGATCGATCACTCCCGAGGATTATGACCAATACCAATACTATTTAATGAACGGAGCAATCCGCGACGTACCGGCTCCTTATGAAGATGACAAAGAGCGGATGAAGCATCCGGGTTCGGTCGTCTATCTTGGCTCGACGATGAAGCCGCTGTCCGTGCTGATCGGTCTTCAGGAGAAGCTATTCACTCTAGGGGAGACCTATTACGATGGCGGTTACGCCCAGTTCGGGCGCGCTGGCTACGAGACCAGGGTATGGAACTCGAGCAATGTCAGCTATGGACGCATCGGAGCTTCGCGTGCATTGGAAGTGTCCTCCAACGCCTTCATGGTCGATATGATCGGGAAGCGTCTCTATTCGATGCCGATGATCAACGGGCGCAACGGGCTGAATATATGGGACGAGTATATGGACGCCTTCGGACTCGGCGTGCTAACGGAAAGCGGTCTGCCGCGCGAGCAATCGGGATCCAAAGATTATTTGCTCGAGGCTGAGCGCAATAACGCACAATCCGCGCTCGTCTATGCCTCCTTCGGCCAGCAAGGGAAATATACGACCTTGCAGCTCGCCCAATTTGCCGCCACGCTGGCGAACCGGGGCACGCGCATTAAGCCGCAGTTAGTGAGCAAGATTACCGACGGCAGCGGTCAAGTCGTGAAGACCTTCGGTCGTGAAGAGTTGAACAAGACGCAGATCGAAGAAGAGTACTGGAATGTCGTCGAGGACGGCATGCTGAAAGTTAACGTCCACGGCTTCGATGGTTTCCCGTATTCGTTCTACCGCAAGACGGGTACGTCGCAGATGGATGTAGCCGGAGGACGGGTAGACAACGCGGTGTTCATCGCTTATGCGCCAGCGGAGAAGCCGAAGCTTGCCGTCGCCGTTGTGGTGCCGGAGGGCGGCTACGGGTCGTATGGTGCCGCTCCTATTGCACGGGCGATGTTCGACGCGTATGATGAAGTGTACGGCTTGACGGGCACACCGAAGAAGAAGTCGGATGAGCAGGTGGATACGACTGCCTCGCAAGGTACGGAATAATCGTATAATCACGCAGGATGTAAGGACGCTGAGGCGTTCGCATAAGCGGTTTGCCTTCTTGGGTTGGGTAACCTTGGGGAACCGCTGCGAACGGTCAGCGTCTTTTGATTTTCCTTCGGTTCGGGTGCTTAGGTATCAAGTAAAAATTACGTGGCAAAATAATGGATATAACAAATTTATAGAATTAGGAAGGATGATCTGACAAGTGAATCATCCCCATGATGATTCGGAGAAGCGGGAAATGGCGAATCGCCGCAAATTTTCATTCCGCTTGAATCTTTTCTTTTTTATGACGTTTGCCATTTTCAGCGTGCTAATCGTCCGGCTGGCGACCCTGCAGTTCGTGGAAGGTTCGAGCCTCAAGAAGCAGGAGTATGAGCTCATCTATAAGGCGGCTCCGATCGCGCCGCTTCGCGGAACGATTTTGGACGCGTCGGGCCAACTGATCGCGTATTCCACATCGACGCAATCGTTATACTTCAATATTGAGAAAAATTATGGCGATCCGTCCAGCGGGAAGCTGACGAAGGTGCAGCAGGAGAATCGGGCAGAGGCTTATGCATTGGCGAAGCGTCTGGCCGAGACGTTCCAGCAGTATGGCCAACCGGAGGAAAAGACATTGACGGCCAACCGCATTTACCATGTGCTGATGGACTTATCCTCACGGGTCAATTATTCGTATACGCCCCGCATTATCAAGACCGGCTTGACGCGGCAGGAGGTAGCTTTTTTTCTCGAGCATAAGCCGGAGTTCCCTGGCATCGATATTGTGGAGGATAGCGTGCGCAATTATCACCCGATGGCGGTGCAGACGGTTGGTTATCTGAAGAAGTTCAAGGGCGTGCGCGCGGATCCGGGCTTCTATCAAGACCTGTTCGACAACCGGAATAAGCTGCCGCAGGAGAAGCTGTATCTAGATTATGAGGATGTCGGCTTCGACGGCATCGAACGGATGTATCAGGAAGAGCTTCGGGGGCTGAACGGAGTCAAGAAGTTCCCCGTCAATGTAGCGAACCGCGTCATCGGGCCGATGGAAGTGACGAAGCCGCAGCGCGGCAATGACATTCACCTCACGATCCATCGGGATATTCAAAAAGCGACCGAAGAGGCGATTATGCGGACATTGGAGAAAATACGCAGTTCGACCAACCTGTCGGAACGTGCGCCGAACGCCCGCACCGGCTTCGCGGTCGCGATGGAAACCGAGACGGGCCATGTCGTATCCATCGCCAGTATGCCAGACTATCAACCGGATGTATGGAAGAACGGCTCGATCAGTCCCGAGAATTATAAAAAATATCAATATTATTTGCTGAATGGAGCGATTCGGGACGTTCCGGCTCCCTATGAGGATAATAACGAGCGGATGAAGCATCCCGGCTCGGTCGTCTATCTTGGCTCGACGATGAAGCCGTTGACCGTCTTGATCGGCCTGCAGGAGAAGCTGTTCTCCCCTGGCGAGACTTATTCCGACTACGGGTATGCCGAAATCGGGCGTGCCGGGTCAGTCCGGCGGATATGGAACTCGGGAAATGCATCCTTCGGCCCCATCAGGCCATCGATGGCCCTGCAGGTGTCGTCGAACTCATTCATGATTGACATGGTCGGCAAGCGGCTCTACAACCTGCCGACGGTCAATAGCCGAAACGGCCTCGCGATCTGGGATGAGTACATGGAGGCATTCGGTCTCGGCGTGCTAACGGGCAGCGGCCTGCCGCTTGAGCAGCCGGGGAGGAAGGATTATCTCATTGACGCCGAACAGAACAGCGTTCAATCGGCGCTTGCCGGAGCGTCCTTCGGACAGATGGGCAAATATACAACGCTGCAGTTGGCCCAGTACGCCGCGACGCTGGCGAACCGCGGCGAGCGGATTAAGCCCCAGCTCGTCAGCAAGATTACCGATGGGAACGGACAGGTGATCCGGACTTTCGGCCGTGAAGTGCTGAATCGGACAAAGATTGAAGATAAATACTGGCGCATCGTCGAAGATGGCATGTCCAAAGTGACTTCGCATGGCTTTGACGGCTTTCCGTATCCTTATTACCGGAAGACGGGGACCTCGCAGCAGCAAGGGGTGAATGGAGAGATGCTCGACAATGCGGTGTTCATTGCTTATGCGCCGCAGGATAAGCCGAAGCTCGCCGTAGCGGTTGTCGTTCCAGAGGGAGGATTCGGCGCCTATGGAGCCGCTCCGATCGCCAGGGCTATCTTCGATGCCTATGACGAGATCTATGGCTTGACAGGCAAGCCGAAGAAGAAGGCGAAGGAAGTGGCGAACAGATCCGGTAGGAAACCAGCAAGACCGGGCGTACGGGATAACCGTCATGCGAGTCACCTGACCGGGATGGTCCGCATACGATATCTCAACGCCCTTGCTTTTTTGTAATCTGAAATTTGCCCCTATACAAAAGAGTTGGCCCCATTAAATCATTGGGCGAGTCAGGAAGAAACATCAGCTTGCATATGGCAAATAAAGGAGTGTCGGCAGTGATGAAGCCAAAGCAGTCGAAATGGAATTCGGCGTTAAAGCGGTTCATTATGACCGTTCTGTTCCTGAGCGTCGTCATTGGATTGTCCGCCTTAGACGGCTGCGCGCTGATCTGGGCAGGAAGTCTTTGTTGCTAATGCTGTGTTATGGTACAATGGCGTTATGTATTTTGGCGTGTTTTTGAGAGGAGTGGATACGAACATGAGTAAATATCGATTGTTAGCTCTTGATATGGACGGCACGTTGCTGACTGACGATCACCGCATCAGCAAGAAGACGGCTGATGCGATACGAGACGCGCGCGAAGCGGGCATCACGGTCATCCTGTCAACGGGACGCGCGTTCCAAAACGCGGTGCCGTACGTGGAGGAATTAGGGCTAGACTCCCCAATGGTCACTGTGAACGGCAGCGAAGTATGGAAGAAGCCGCATCAGATTTATATTCGCCATCTGCTGGATCGCGAGGCGGTGAAGCGTATGGTGGCCTTGTCGGAGTCGCATGATACCTGGTTCTGGGCCTATTCGACGAAGCGGCTCTATAACCGGGATAATTGGAATGCCGACATCGACAGCGAGGACTGGTTGAAGTTCGGTTATACCAATGAGGACAAGGAGGTGCTCGGCTCGCTCTGGCAGGAGCTGCGCGTTATGGGGGATTTCGAACTCTCGAATTCCTCTCCGGACAATATTGAAATCAATCCATCCGGAATTCATAAAGCATCCGGCCTGCGGATCGTATGCGATCTGATCGGCTGCACCATGTCCGAGGCCGTCTCCATCGGCGACAGTCTGAATGATCTGGCCGCTATTCAGGCGTCGGGCATTGGGATTGCGATGGGGAATGCCCAGGATGATGTGAAGCGGGCGGCAGATGCCGTCGTGGGCTCCAATAATGAGGACGGCATTGCCCAAGCCATTTGGGAGTATGTACTGAAGTAAGTCTGAACGAGGAGACCTTTGTCTATGACGTTCTTAGGCTGGTTATGTGTACTCGTATTATTCGCAGTGGGGATGGCCGGCGCGATTTATCCCATTTTGCCGGGCGCGCTCGCCATTTATGCTGCATTTTTCGTGTATGGGCTGTTTTTTGGGTTCGGGTCCTTCGGGGGCGGGTTCTGGTCGATACAGACACTGATTGTGGCCATGCTGGTTGTCGCTGATTATGTTGTTAACGCCTGGGGGGTCAAGCGCTATGGCGGTTCGAGAGCCTCGGTCGTCGGCAGCACGATCGGCGTGATTATCGGCCCTTTTGTCATTCCTGCGTTCGGTATTGTCCTTGGGCCGTTCCTCGGTGCTTTTCTTGGCGAGATTTTTACGGGAGCCGATGCGGAAAAGGCGCTGAAATCGTCTTGGGGCGCGGTTGTCGGACTATTCTCCAGCATTGCCGTAAAAATGGTTCTTCAGATCATGATGATCGTCCTGTTCTTCACCTGGGTGTTCATGTTCTAATGGAGAGCGGGTGCATTTCAGCATCGGTGAAGACGGCATATAGAAAGAGGGGAAATATTTGGCAAAGGAATCATTTATAAAAGGAACGATCATCATTGCCGCCGCCACGCTGGTGGCGCGCGTCCTCGGCCTGGTTCAGCGCGTGCCGCTCGAGCATATGCTCGGATCGGTGGGCAATGCCTCCTTCGCCGCCTCGCAGAACGTCTATTTGCTCATGCTGGCGGTCGCGACGGCAGGTATCCCCAGCACGTTGAGCAAAATGGTGTCGGAGCGCTATGCGCTGAACCGGGTGCGGGAAGCGGAGCGCGTCTATTATGCGGCGCTGCTGTTCGGTCTCGGCTCGGGCCTGATCATGACGATATTGCTGTTATTGTTCGCCCCAGTGTATGCCAATATGATTCAGCTTCCGGAAGCCGCGCTCGCGATCCGGGCGCTCGCGCCTGCCTTGCTCCTGTTCCCGGTCATCGCCATGATGCGTGGATATACACAGGGACGCAATATGATGCAGGTGAGCGGCATGTCCCAGATCGTGGAGCAGATTTTGCGCGTTGTCACGGCGATTGGATTGGCCTTCATCTTCATGCAATCGGGAGCGGCGCAGGAGTGGACGGCCGCCGCCGCTTCGTTCGGCGGAGTGCTGGGAAGCATCGGGGCGTTCACCGTGATGATCCATTATTTGCGCAAGCTGCGGCAGGCGGATCGGGAGGCCGGCGTCCGTGCCCGTCGATCCGGGGCCAAGAAGGTGCCTTTACGCGATATTTTCAAATCGATATTTGCCATGTCGGTACCGATTGTCCTTTCATCGCTGGCTGTGCCGGCCGTGAACTTTATTGATACGTCGATTACGATTCCACTCTTGTCCCCGGATGTGGGGCAAGCCCAGGCGGCTCATCTGTACGCGATTCTTGGACAGCGGGCACAGTCGATAGCCGGGATTCCTCCGATTTTGGCGATTGCCCTCAGCACCTCGCTTATCCCGATTATCTCTGCGGCCTATGCGAAGCAGGAAATGAATCATCTAAAGCGACAGGTCTCGCTTGCGATGCGGATTTCCGTCCTGAGCGGCATGCCGATTGTGCTTGCCCTCTCCGTCGGCGCATTCTCGGTCAATGGCTTCCTATTCAGCTCCCTGGACGGATCGGAAATTATTGCGATGCTGACGATCGGAACGATATTCCAGATCACGATGATGACGTCCAGCTCGATTCTTATCGGGCTGAGCAAGCCGTATATCGCCATGATTAGCGTAACGCTCGGTATTCTGATCAAGCTGCTGTCGAGCTTTCTGCTCGCAAATTACTTCGGCATTTACGGCATTATCGCAGGTACGATGATCAGCTTCCTCATCATTACATGGCTCAACTTGCGGGTCATGAAAAAGGTCGTTCCGTTCAAGGTACTCGGCAACCGCTGGACGGGCTTCCTGTTGACGAGCGCGCTGGCCGGCGGCATCGGCATCGGCGTAGAGAAACTGGGAGAGCAACTGGTCGCTATCCTGCCGGCCAAGCTTGGCTATATGCTCACTGCCGGATTCGTGGCGCTCGTTGTTGTAGCGTTGTTCGTCGCGGGCCTCGTCGCGTTCCGTGTCGTGCGCCAGGATGAACTGGGAAGCTACCCGCGCTTCGTTCAGAAGGCGTTGCGCCCATTAATGCGCCTGCAGGGCGGAGCAGCACGCGAGCGCGGGCGGAGATAGTCTGTAGCCTGCATTGGTTCTTTCGAGAGCGTAACCTGTGAAGCCTTGATCATGGCCTAGTCCCTTTGGAAAGAGAGGGGCCGGGCTATTTTTTTGATTGAAGTCAACGGTCTTACGGCTACCATCTCCTCACTCATCCCCTCAATGGTCAGGAACGCCGTGAACTACTGAGAAACGCTCGCTGCAGCATTAGTTCCCCTCCTTTTTTTGATGTCTACTTGACAGGGCTATAGCCAATTCAATTAATTACCTTATTCCTTTTTTTCATAAAAGTATAAAAAAGGATAGTGAAAGTGTCCGATAATATGTACAGAGTTGAATATAAAACGGACATAGAGGAGATTTCACAGTGAAATACGGCAAACATTGGACGCAATCGATTCGGCAATCCATGAAAAAGCAGTTGATTCTGCTGCTCACCTGCTTCATCATCGTTCCAACGATTATTCTTATTATCGTCTTGACCATTACGGCGTCGAACAATACGAAGGATATGATGTACGACAATGTCAATGACGCGACGAAATCGATTTCACGGCTGCTGGATCAGTCGTATGAGGCGAATGTCTATACGATAGACAGCTTGACCACCGCGATTAGCAAGTATCCGAACGACACTCAGCGAATCAAGCAACGGGTCACGGATCTGGTTGGAGACGTTAACACGATTTTAAATGCCTATGTGGTGCTGGGCGACAAATATGTTGACAACAACGGGAGCAAGCTCAGCGTCGATGATGTAGCCGAACGTGAATGGTATCAGTTGGCCTTGCAGCGTCCTGATGAAGTCATTGTCTCGAATCCTTTTCAGGACATGATTACAGGAGAACTGGTTGTCGCCTTCTCGCATTCGCTGCCTAACAGAGCCGGTGTCGTCGGTATTGATGTCTCGATCGAGGAGATCAAGCAATCGGTAAGCCAATTCAAAGTTGGAACCAGCGGGTATGTCAATCTCATCGACAAAGACAACCGAGTCATATTCCACCGGGAATATGACCCAGGGACGCAATTGGATCAAGAGGAATATAAGGCGCTGCTGACAAACGAATATGGCGAGCTATCCAATGCATACGGCCGGAACGAGTTCATCAGCTTCGACAAGCGGAACAAATTCGGTTATAATATCGTCTCGGTTCTTAGCCTTAGCGAAATTAATCAGCAAGCGAATCAGATCGTTACTATCGCCGTGGTATTCCTTGGCGTGCTTATCGGGCTTATCGGATTATTTCTGTGGAGCTTTGTCCGCAATATCATCCGCCCTGTCGTTCGGGTACAGCAAATGACGGAGCAGATCGCGACTGGGGATTTCTCGGCCCGCATTCCGGCGAACAGCCGGACAGATGAAATCGGCCGTATGGAGAAAAATTTCAATGCCATGTCGCAGGCATTAGCCGAGATTATGACGGAAATACGCGAAGTATCGGAATCGGTTGCGGCTTCCGCCGAGGAGTTGTCCGCGAGTTCGGAGGAGAATCTCAGTTCCTTGCAAGAAGTCTCGGCATCTTACCAGCAAGTATCGGCGCAGTCGTCACAGTTGAATGAGCGTTTGAATATGACAACGTCCCAAGCGCATCAGTCTGCCGCGCATCTTAAGCGCGTCGTCGAACTGGTCGAAAATTCATCCCATGCAGCGCAGGAAATGAGCGAATGGGCTACGAATGGAGAAAAGGCGTTGGAAAATGTGCGGATGCAGATGGAGGTCATTACGCAGAATACGGAACAAGCCAAGGCGGAGACCGAGCGGTTGAATCAGCAGTCGCATGATATTCACCGCATCGTTACCTTTATTCAAGAGGTGGCTGCCCAGACGGAGCTGCTAGCGCTTAATGCGTCGATTGAAGCGGCCCGGGCTGGCGAACACGGGCGCGGCTTCGCTGTCGTCGCGGGCGAGGTTCGCAGTCTGGCGGAGGAGACGAAGGAAGCGGCTGGCAAAATTACGGGCGTCGTGCAGCAAATGAGAGAGCGCGCCGACTCGGTATGGGCCGCGATGCAGGATGGAGTCGAGACGGTGGCCGAGGGACAAGCGTTAACGCAGGCGGTGACGGATCGCTTCTCGGATATGTTCCAAGCTGTCGATGAAATGAACCTTCAATTAATCCATGTGTCAGAATTGAGCGCCCAGCTAGCGTCTTCTAACGGCGAGATGATCGAGTCGTTCGATGCTGCAAGCGAAATGACTAATGTAACATTAGTGGAAATGGAGACCGTAGCGTCAGCGAGCGAGCAGCAAAATGCCGCGATGCAGGAGATGGCGTCGTATGCGAATCAGTTAGCGAGCATTTCTGAAAATTTGCAGCAGCTGTCCGCGCGCTTCAAGGCCTGAAGCGAGACTAAGCGTCAACAAGAGAGCGTTCGAGCCAACAGTGGCCGGCGCTCTTTTTGTTGCCGCAATGTTCGAAATTCATCCATAAAGGGAAACCGGAGCGGTAGCAGCGGGATTCAGGAATGCTGTGTCCGGCTGGGATGAATGAAGCCAGCGAGCGAAGCCGTTTCCTTCCATAGCCGATCATGAGGCAAGGTCATGTCCGCATGGAGAGGAGGGCGCGTCGGATGCAGATGCTTCAGCATCCGTTCGTCGACGAACCAATCGCTGGCTCCGACAGGCGGCAGCGGCTCGTCCGGCCAGGCATCGGCCAGCCGCGGACTGTAGGCCCAGTGAGTCACCGGCAGCTTCATATGATCCTGCGTCGATGGATGGGTGGTAAAGGCCTGCGGCCAATAGTCAGCGCGCGAACCGGTGTGCGGCACGCCGCGCATGAAGCTTAACGCCCTTCCATGGATGCCAGGGGCATAGAATAATAGGGCGTATAATTTGCGTCCGAACGCAATTCGCTCGTCCAGATTGGAGAAATCCTCCAGCGTCAGGCCGACGAGCGGAACGGTCGGCTTCTGCACCGCTGGGACTCCGAGCGGGATAACGACCTGATTCATCTGCAGCCAACCATGCAGACGGAAATCCCATTTCACGATGACCTGCTCGCAGAACTGTTCATGCTGGACGACACTCCTCTCGATGACATTCTGTTCATTGATGATGAGTGCGGTCGTCAGCAGGGGGCTGTCCGGTTGCACCCAGAAGCTCTCCCAGAATGGAACCATAAAGCCCGAGATGCCCAGGTGCGGAAGCAGATGGAACAGGCTGCGCCCTTCGCGTCGGCTGGCATCATATAACAGCAGTTGCGGGAAGGCATCGTGAAAAATAAGGGCATTGCTTCGCTCCAGCATGCGGAACGACCAGAGGCGCTCCGCCGGGCTCATGATATGCGGCAGCCATTCCCCCTGGAGATCCGTCAGACTCCAGCCTCCATTGCGGGAGACGATATGGGCGAGCAGCGCCCAGTGCAGCTCCGGATGCTGATTATAGACCGAGAGATAGGCTGCTGCCCGGGTGACGTTATTCCGGTTCGCTGTCGCTGCCGCACGGCGAGTATAAGCGAGAAGCTTCAACTCTCCGGAGGTCAGGCTTTGACGCTCATGGGCTCGGGCCTCTTCGGCATAAGGGCGGCTTCGCTCCGCGATAATCCGGTACAGACGTTCTTCCGTCCGTCTGGCTGCGGCCCGGTTCCACTCCATCGCGTGCAGGTAGCGTATGCTTCTCGCCTGCCTGTGCATGCTAGTCCATAGATTGCGCATGGCAGCACAGGCGCTGTTAACGGCATACCGAAGCAAGCGCAAGGCGTATTGCCAGCGGGGAGGGGACGAGAATTCCATCGTAACGCTCTCCTTTCCCGGAAATCCCTTTTTTTCGTTCATTTATTACTAGTATGTCCAAATTGACACTCCTGTGCACCGATTTGCGGTTTGACTTTTCATTTCAAATGGGTTTATCCTCAAAACAACTGAGTTGGGAGTGAAGCGTAATGGAAAAAGTACAGACATTGGAGCGTTTTATGGAGTTGATTGCCCAGCCGTTGCCGACAATCGCCATATTCAAGACGTCCTGGTGCCCGGATTGCCACTTTATTGATCCGTTCATGCCGGAAGTAGAGGCGCAATATGAGGGCACGGCCGTATTTTTCGAGGTGGATGCGGAAGCGTTGGTCGATGTGGCCCAGCAGTATCATATTCTCGGCATTCCTAGCTTCGTCGCCTTCAAGAACGGCAAGGAGACGATTCGCCTCGTCAACAAGCTGCGCAAGACCCGGCTGGAGATTGAACAGTTTGCAGATCGGGCCATCGCGGTATCTGAAGCGGTCTAAGCCAGAAGAGAACGCATGATCCGCCCCTGGATGGGGCGGATTTTTTATGTGGGGTGTGCCTTACTCTAGCACCGGAACTGCACTGATTCGGTTTGAAGGAGGGAATATTTGTCACAATTTTGCCGTACATTTGATTGGGAAATCTTATATAATGGGGACGATTGACATGCTCTGTAGGTAAGAATTATTTTAATCATACCGTGTTAAAAAAAGTTGAAGCGTGATGGTTTGCAAATGAAAATAACGGGTCAGGTGAAACTGGTGAATTCGAACATCTACCGTAAATTGAAGTTAATGGCCTACGCCACCTGCGTCGGCATGTTCATCGTCGTGCTGAACGGCGCCCTTGTCACGAAGACGAGTTCCGGCCAGGGCTGCGGCACTGATTGGCCGCTGTGCAACAGTAAATTCGTGCCTGCCTATACCCTAGAATCGATGATTGAATACTCGCACCGCATGGTGACCGGGATTGTGGGCATTCTCGTTCTGGCATCGTTTATTTTTGTGTTTCGCTTCGCGCGAGACAAGCGTGATGCAGTCATGTATTCATTGCTGACGCTTATTTTTACGGTCATTCAGGCGATGATGGGGGCGCTTGCCGTCGTATTTACCCAATCTCCGCCTGTCATGGCGCTGCATTTCGGAATCTCCTTGCTGGCGTTCGCCTCATCCTTCCTGCTGTGCCTGGCGCTGCGAAGGTATGAACGGGGTATCGTTCAACATACGGGCAAAATTAGCGATACGTTCCGCTACGCCGTCTGGTTCACATGGTTATATACATATCTCGTTATCTACGTCGGTGCCTTCGTACGGCATACGGAGTCATCCGGCGGCTGCATGGGATGGCCACTCTGCAATGGCGTGTGGATTCCCGACATGGCGGGAGGAACCGCAATCGCGTTCATGCACCGGGTGGCTGCAGCGCTGCTGTTGGTTGTCATTGCGGTGATGGCGCATTTCGCCTACCATCATCATAAAGAGAACCGTGAGATTCAATTGTGCGGGATATGGTCCATTGCGCTGTGCGCGGGGCAGATTGTAAGCGGGGCGCTCATTGTTTTTGCGATAACGGATGAGAATTGGTATTTATTTGTGGGAATGCTGCATGCGGTGTTGATTTGCGGACTGTTCAGCGTGCTATGCCATATGAGCATTCGCGTATGGCAGCTGCGGGAATGAACATAAAGCGATAAGAAGCGGTCACTTGACGGTGCGCGGCGCCATTGCCGAAACGTGCTGCAAGCGGGCTGCTTCTTTTTGTATCGCTTGGGGTTTACGTGAACATAAGTCAATTCACGCTCCTTCTCTCAATTGACGGGCATCTTCAGCGTGAGCGCCGAACAGCAGTACGGCCGCGGCCGCCTTCGCCGCAGCCAGCCAACGGACATTCCAACGCCTGCGCTCTGTTTCCCGATTCATGCTTCTCATGAACATCTACCTCCCGTAAAGTGTGGTCTTGCTTAATATACTTTTATTTTACCGATACGGATGGGGCGGTACCTTGCAACCTGCTTACGATTATCTTACATTGTCGTAAGTTGTCTGGTTTCAGCGCTTTAGGTTCTCATGAAAAACAGATATACTATATAATAGTACGTTACTGTGGCGTCTATTACCAAATTATCCTTATAACGAGCCGATTTTTCAGCAATTTTTCACCCAGCTAACGATGCAAGGAGGGCTAGCGTTGTCATTTTCCAATATTCGCAGTTTCATTCATACGCTCAAGCGGGAGAACGAGTTGGCGGTCATCGAAGCCGAAGTCGATCCGTATCTCGAGATCGCCGAAATTCACCGGCGAGTGATCGAGGAAGGCGGCCCCGCCCTGCTGTTCACCAATGTGAAGGGAAGTCCGTTCTCCGTAGCTACGAACCTGTTCGGGACGACCCGGCGGGTGGACATGGCCTTCGGGCCGAGACCGGAGCAGTTCGCCAACCAATGCATCGAAGCGGTGAATCACCTCATGCCCCCATCGCCGAAGAAGCTGTGGGAAGAACGAAGCCTGGTCAAAGAACTGCTGGGCCTGCTCAAGGTAGGCATGAAGGAGGTATCCTCCGATCAGGCGCCGATTATGGACGTGTTGCGGACCGATAAGCCGATGAAGGGCCTGCCGGCGTTAACGAGTTGGCAATTGGACGGCGGGCCGTTCATTACTCTCCCGCTCGTCTATACCGAGCATCCCACACGCACGGGAAGCGATCATAACCTGGGGATGTACCGGGTTCAAATTTACGATGACGAGACGACCGGAATTCATTGGCAGATTCAAAAGGGCGGCGGCTTCCATTACCACGAAGCCGAGCTCCGGAACGAGGCTCTGCCGGTATCCATCTACGTCGGCGGCCCGCCCGCATTGATTGCGGCCGCCATCGCGCCGCTCCCGGAGAAGCTGCCGGAGCTGCTCATGGCCTCCTTCGTTATGGGCGAGCGCCTGCCTGTCGTGGACAGCGGCTTCGAAGGGCATCGCATTCCGGCGGAAGCCGAGTTCGCCATCCAGGGCTACGTGCCTCCGCATGAGCGGCGGATGGAAGGGCCGTTCGGCGACCATTACGGCTATTATTCGTGGGCTCATAAGTTCCCGCTTGTCAATGTGAAGCACATGTATCACCGCAAAGACGCGATTTACCCGGCGACAGTGGTCGGCAAGCCGCGCCAGGAGGACTACTATTTGGGCGAGTATTTGGTCAAATTGCTGTCACCTGCTTTCCCGATGGTAATGCCGAGCGTGCGCAAGGTGCATCCTTATCCGGAAACCGGCGTCCATTCACTGGCCGCTGCCGTCGTTCGGGAGAGCTATTCGCGCGAGGCGATGCTGAGCGGCTTCCGGATTCTCGGGGAGGGCCAGCTCAGCCTCACCAAATTCCTGCTGCTCACCGATCAGGATGTCGATCTGGACAATTTCGCGCAGTTGATGGAGAACGTATTGGAGCGCTTCCAACCGGAATCGGATCTGTATGTGCTGAACAATACGTCCCATGATACGCTCGATTATACCGGGCATAAGCTGAATCATGGCAGCAAGGGCATTATGCTGGGGGTTGGCGAGCCGGTACGCGAGCTCCCGCATACGTACGAGGGAGGGCCGATTGACGAAATTTCGGATGTGGCCGTATTCTGCCGTGGCTGCCTGACGATGTCCGGAGCGTCCTATGAGGCCGAGCCGCAGTTGACGGAACGTCTGCTGGAGCGGTTGGCTGACCAGGAGACGCCTTGGCCGCTCGTATTCCTGGTGGACGATGCGCAAGTGGCCCGCACGCAGTTGTCCTTCCTGTGGACGGTGTTCACCCGCTTCAACCCTGCTTCTGATATATACGCACAGATGGAAGTCCGAAATCACCACATTGCCTATCAACTGCCGATTGTTATTGATGCGCGCATGAAGCCAGGCTACCCGGACGAATTGTTTCCGCGGGAAGATATCGTGCAACGGGTGGACGCTCGTTGGAAAGACTATTTCCCGAACGGAGTCTAATCAGGGGTGGTTACGATGCTGCGAAGCCTGTTCGGGGAAGAGCCCCGCAGGGATGAAGGTACGTTGAAGGAAGCGATGGTGGCGATAGATCGCTATCTGTCACATGTAAGGAAGCAGATAGACAACGGTGGGGATCCGGGGCATTACTGGCGCAAAATCGAAATATGGACAATCGGGCTGCGAATGTCGCTGGATGAGCTGGAGCAGAGCATTTATGCCTCGGGCAAGTATGCGGAGCGGGTGACGAAGCATTACCGGGATGATATGAATGATAAGGAATTGGATGATTATTACCGTCACGTCTACTTTTACAAAAATGCGTTCATCCGCGTATTCTCCATCCTGGACAAGTTGGGAACGCTGCTGAATGAGGTGCTGCGGCTGGAGACAGAACAAATGAAGCGTTTTTTCTCCTACTTCACGGTGCTTCGCCGGCTGCATCGCACAGGCAGGCATCCGCGCCTGGCCGACAAACTGTCGGGTCTCAAGCAGTTGCATGGAGAAGCGATGCGGCGCTTGCGCAAGCGCCGCAATACCGAGATTCACTATATGAATGCGGAGATGCAGGACGATCTGTTGCAGCGGCACCGCAGCTTGAACAGCAAGCTGCGGCTGGAGGATATCCAGTCGAATATGGACGACGTAGAAGAAGGCATGCAGATGGTATGCGGCGCGCTTACCGCTTCGTTCCGCGCCTTGCTTGACCTGGAAAAAGGAAGCGGAAAATAAAAAAGTCGATTGACAATATCCGAGCAATATCATATACTTTGAATAATTTCATAATGATTTCTTATCAAGAGTGGCGGAGGGACAGGCCCTGTGAAGCCCGGCAACCGATCCTGCAACCCGTATTTGCTCGCAGCATACCGCTGCTGCAAGATTGCAGGGTGTCAATGGTGCTAATTCCTTCAGAACGGATAAGTTCTGGCAGATAAGAAAGGGCGCTAATCCACCTGGTAACAAGAAGCACATGATACAGCCCCCTTTTGGCATCTGCCAAGAGGGGGCTTTTGGTGTTGAATACAGAGATACGGTTTAGGAAGGGGAAAACGATCATTGATTCGTCTGGAGCATATTAGCAAACAATATGAAGTCAAAGGCAAGCTATCCGGACCTCTCGCATTGAACGATGTCAGTTTGACGATAGAGCAGGGGGAGATTTTCGGCATTATCGGCCACTCCGGGGCCGGCAAGAGCACGTTGCTTCGCAGCATCAACCTGCTGGAGCGTCCGACCTCCGGGAAGGTGTTCCTGGATCAGGTGGACATGATGAAGCTATCGAAGCGGGAGCTGCAGGAGCAGCGCAGTAAGATCGGCATGATTTTTCAGCATTTCAATCTGCTGGCTTCGGCGACCGTGTTCGACAATGTCGCTTTCCCGCTGCGGCTGCAGAACACGCCTGCCGCCCAAGTGAAGGCGAAGGCGGATGAATTAATCCGTCTCGTCGGCCTGGGGGAGCACCGCAACAAATATCCGGCGCAGTTGTCCGGGGGACAGAAGCAGAGGGTCGGCATTGCGCGCGCGCTTGCCAACGATCCGAAGGTGCTGCTCTGCGATGAAGCGACCTCCGCGCTCGATCCGCAGACGACGCAATCGATTCTGGAACTGCTGCTCGATATTAACCGCCGCTTCGGCATCACAATCGTTCTCATCACTCACGAGATGCATGTCATTCAGGCGATATGCGATCGGGTTGCGGTTATCCATGCCGGCCAAATCGCGGAGGAAGGCAAGGTCGTCGATGTCTTCCTGAAGCCGCAGCATCCGGTGACGAGGGAGTTCATTATGGAGGAACGCCATGATGCCGACCTGCAGCCGTGGATGGCCTTCCAGGGGCAGGCAGGGGAGCATTCGCGCGTCGTCAAGATCAATTACTTGGGCGATGTGACGTATGAGCCTGTGCTGCAAACCGTCCTCACGGAGGCGGGGGTCCGCTTCACGATCCTGCAGGGGACGATATCACGCATGAAGGATATTCCATACGGGCAACTGGTCGTTCGTCTGGACAGCGATCAGCCGGATGTCGAGCGATCGCTCTTTGCGCTGAAGGATAGAGGGCTTGAAGTGGAGGTAATCGCATAATGAAGGATCTGGATTTCTCCAAAATCAACTGGGACGAGCTTGGAACGGCAACAGGCGATACGCTGGCGATGATGCTGTTCTCCGTCCTATTCACGGTCGTGATCGGGCTTCCACTCGGCGTACTGCTTTATTTGACAGGGAAATCAAAAGGAACGGCCGGGAGAACCGTATATTTCGGCGTATCTTTTATCGTCAACATTTTGCGTTCTGCGCCATTCGTGATTCTGATGATTGCGCTCATTCCGGTTACCCGGATTATTGTCGGCACCTCGATCGGGGTCGAAGGCACGATTCCGCCGCTCGTGATTGCGGCTGCGCCTTTCTTCGCTCGGCTGGTAGAGACCTCGCTGCGCGAGGTGGACCGCGGCGTCATCGAAGCCGCGCAGGCGATGGGCGCTTCCACCTGGCAGATCGTGCGCAAGGTGCTGCTGCCGGAGGCGATGCCGGGCTTGATCGCCGGCATGACAATTACGGCCGTGACGCTTGTCACCTATACGGCAATGTCAGGCATGGTCGGCGGTGGCGGTCTCGGGGACTTGGCCATTCGATACGGGTATCACCGCTACGAATTTGAAGTCATGATCATGTCGATTTTTATTATGGTGCTGCTTGTGCAAATTTTGCAATGGATTGGCGACGCGTTCGTTCGCCGGTTCACCCGGAAGTAGGCACAAATATCAAAACGGGGAAACAATGGAAGGAGAAGAAAGACATGAAAAAATGGACGTATGTATTGACGTTGATTGCGCTGATCGGGGTGCTCGCGGCATGCGGCAGTAAGCAAGATGCCGGGGCGGATACGGAGTCGAGCGCGGCGGGCGGAGAAGGCGGCAAGGAGACGGTGAAGCTGGTGGTCGGCGCTTCGCCGGTGCCGCATGCCGAGATTCTGAAGCATATCGCACCGAAGCTGAAGGAGCAGGGCATTGAACTCAAGGTCAAAGAGTTTACGGATTATGTGCAGCCCAACGTGCAGGTGCACGAGAAGCAACTGGATGCGAACTTCTTCCAACATAAGCCGTACATGGACAACGAAGTTACGGAAAAGGGCTATGATCTCGTGAGTGTCGGAAACGTCCATGTCGAGCCGTTCGGCGGGTATTCCAAATCGATCAACTCGATTGATGAATTGAAGGATGGCGATACGGTGGCGATTCCGAACGATCCGACCAACGGCGGACGCTCGCTCCTTCTGTTGGAGAAGCAAGGCCTGATCAAGTTCAAGGAAGGCGCTGGCCTGAATGTCAGCGTGAAGGATATTGCTGAAAATCCGAAAAATCTAAAATTCAAAGAGCTCGAGGCGGCAATGCTTCCTCGTACACTGGATGAAGTCAATCTGGCACTCATCAATACGAACTATGCACTTGAAGCCGGACTCAATCCGACGGAGGATGCCCTCTTTATCGAGGACAAGGATTCCCCGTATGCGAACATCTTGACTGCGCGGAACGACAACAAAGATAGCGACGCGATCCGGAAGCTGCTGGCTGCGCTGCAATCGGATGACGTGAAGCAGTTCATTAGCGAGAAATACGCAGGCTCCATCGTTCCGGCATTCTAGGAAGAAGTGTTTTCTCTTCGACACTCAAAAGCTCCTTGTATGGCATCATGTCTGTTATGCAAGGGGGAGTGTCATGCAAGGCGGCGGTAATTTGGCCGAATCAGGCGTGTGATATGGGGCGGATGTTTTCTTGTTGGAAGGCGCCGTCTCTTTTCATTACGGAATTTGCTTGTTACCGGCATCGCGCGCTCTACCCGGAATGGGGAGGGCGAACGTACGAGCATCTGGTTGTTCCGGTAGAAACCGTAGCCGAAGTGGAGATGAAATTCAAAGACGACTTAATCGATGATCTGCTGAACGCCAAGATCGAATCGCTGCAGAGTGTATACCAGAGGGTCAATTTGATCGGCTGGGATTTGAACAAGACCTATGTCGTCGTGCTGTTGCGGTTGCAGATCCCTTAGACTCTGACTATTAGCCGGAATGTTCTGTCCGCCTTTATTCACACACGAAGAATTTGAATGCCGAATTCCTGGAGGGTGCTCCAGTCGTTCGTAGGTTTTGGAGCGATCCAGTTCCTACTTTTTTCGTGCTGGGGATGCGGTGAAACTATGACTGTTTTTAGTATATTTTTGGTATATTTTGTTAGTATAATTAAATTAGTATTATAAACATGTGGAGGAATGCTTATGTTAAGAAAACTCAAAACAAAACTAGCTGTGTCGTTGATACTTTGTTTGTGCTTGTTACAATTTAATACGACAAATGCAGCAAATTCCACTGGGGAAATTATCCAAGTTGACCTTACGGGAAAAGGTATTGCAGTAAGACTGCATGAACCAGTGCTCAAACAGTTTCCAGGCGTAAATACTAAATTTGTGCGTATCAGGGATGATTTTTCTCTAAACAATGAGCAAGTGGAACAATCCGTTGATTGGCTGTTTTTAGGGACACCTGTCTACAAACAAAAAAATCATATTCTTAATTCTTTGGGAAAGTATAAAGGAATTTTATGTGAAAAACCTGTAGGTCTTTCTGCGAAAGAAATTCAAGACATAAAAGAACATTTAACAGAAAGTAACACCGTATTTAGAGTTAATTACGCGCTAAGGTTTGTGCCAGTTATGCAAGAAGTTTTAAATTTTTTGAATCACAACGAAGTAAAATCTATATCTATGACGTGTAATGCAAATTTTAATTTAAATCAAGGCAATTCGGCGCTTTGGAAAAAAGATCAAAAACTAGGTGGTGGAATTCTTTATTCCATTTTCCCCCATCTAATTGACACGCTAAACTTTTTAGGCTATGAGTTTAATCCGGAAACCGTAGATTTTTTAAGCGAATCTCCTGTTCCTATGGATAACATTAAAGTTAGTGGTAGTTCTTCAGGAGGAATACCTATGGGAGTAAACATTGATTTATGCCAAACTTTTGATGAATTAAGTATAAAAATTGAAACTGAAAGTAAGATCGTATTTTTTGATTTAGTGGATCAAAAAAATATAAGTCAAAATTTGAGATATCCTAACGGAACTTTATCTGCAACAAGTGATATTTCTCCATGGAAAGTTGGTTTTGAAGAACTATTAAAAATATTATTTTCTAATCCAAATGAATCAAAATTGGCTAAAATTGAAGATGCTGAAAAGGTTCATAAAGTTATAGATGCAATTCTAAGTAAAGTAAAAACACCTGAATCATCCACCCCGATTCTTCGTTAATGATGTTAGACTCAAAAGTAGACACAGTTTATACTCAATCCAACAGAAGCGAAGAGGAGACTGTGTCCCATGAAAAAACCTGTGTATAACGATGCATTCAAGAAACAGACGGTCCAGCATATGAAAGAGAGCGGGAAGCTGGTGCGGAAGTCGCCTGCGAGCTGAAGATCAACGACAATACATTGTACGGAAGCCAGAAAAGACTTTGACGCCCCCGAAGCTCGTGGCGTGTTGCAGAGAAAATTCGCTCTTGATTTTACTAGTAAATTATGGTAAATTACACATGAAAGGTGCTCCTCTCTTTGGGTGATGTTGTGTGCGCAAACATCATTCTAGCAAAGATTCGGAGCACTTTTCACGTTTTCATAGAGATGAGCGCAGCTCGATGATGCTAACGTAATAAACATTTTTTATTTTCCATAGATGATCTTATCAAGTTATTTATCCCGCTTCCTCGCTATAGTAGATGGCTAATGTCTGCCTCGTAGAAAAATAGTCAATCTGTACTTCAGAGTATGAAACCGCTGTCAATCGTTCTCCTTGCGGGCTGTTTCAATTTCTGAAATTCTCTCATAGGCGGAAGGGGTTATGAAACGAACATTCTGCCTTTACCGACACTGTAGAGTGAAGGATTTTTATCCCAAAAAAGGTTATATATTGCATTTCTCTAAAGCGTCTAGTATAATCACTTTACACAAGGAGGTGATCATATGAAAAAGAAAGCGACAGTTAAAATAAACACACGTATAGGCTGCACATGTTACAAATATTGCAATAATTAAGGTTTTAAAGATAAAGGCAGGTCTTCCCGTCTTTATCTCTATAATAAAGAGGTGAAAATTCACATGAACTATATAACAACTATTCGTTTTCTAAATAGAATTGCAATTAGTCAAGAATCGTACTACTGAAATTTTTCAAAGTATCTCACGTATAGTAAACAATGACTGGGCAAGTATATGCGAATTGTTTTTCAAAGATAAGCCACGTCTTAATTTAATTGATGATACAGATTTTATTCATTTTATTGATTTTCTTGAAAAAAAATTTCTTGAATTCCCCTACATAAGAAATATTGCGGTTACAGATTGGATAATTAGTACAATTTCCTATAATGATTACAAGTTCATTACTACAAAACATGAATACACGATTGATGAGGTTATTCAGTCGAATAAACTTCTCGATATTCATTTTGTGAAAAAGAATGACTCTTATCATTTATTCACAAAAAATAAATCTTCAAATGAAATAGAAATCTATTCTCTTCCTGAAATTTCATATCTTTGGATCGATGAATTTTACGAATGTTCAAATATACAAACAGCTAAAGAAAACATACTTTCACCAAAAGTGTGGCCATTGGAGGAAGTGGCACAATTAAACGAAACAATTGACGATCTTATTGCTATGAACTTATTGAGTCTAGAAAGGGTATACCAATATGATGGTAGATCAATCAAATAATTCTACCACTAGAAAGTTAAGAAGCTTAATTCGTATTTCTGTAATTGATATTTTTGGTACTGCAATCACTTGGACAGGTTTACCCGTGTTCGCATATAGCCTCACACACTCATCTATTTACACGAGTGCTTTATTTGTAACTTCAAGTCTTGCTAGCATTATATCCGCACTATTTAGTGGATACTATGTTGATAGATATTCTTGGAAAAAGGTTTCATTTACTGCAACCACTATTAATGCTTTCATTTTACTTTTACTTTTTTATTTTATTGAAAATAATACGTTTGGGGTTATTTTCCCTTTGATGATTGTATCCCAGTGTTTAGGATCCTTTGCAAATGCAGGACTAGATTTATGGTTTAATACGATTTCTAATCATCTTGAACGAGATATTAGTTCTAAAAACATTTGGAATATGACGGCTAAAACTATAGGTTTCACAATGGGACCTATTTTGTTTGTGTGGTTAGGTGCTTTTACACTATTCGTTGATGCTATTAGTTTTTTCATCGCTTCGTTTTTCATTTTACGATTGAGTTTAGACGTTCAAGTAAAGAAAAACCCAACTGAAGGATTGTTTAGAGCGTTGAAATCTTCAGTAAGCAATGTTTTTACAAGTCACAATCTACGGACAT
Organism: Paenibacillus popilliae ATCC 14706; assembly: GCF_000315235.1. Taxonomy (GTDB): domain Bacteria; phylum Bacillota; class Bacilli; order Paenibacillales; family Paenibacillaceae; genus Paenibacillus_B; species Paenibacillus_B popilliae. Next base: position 42,965 of record NZ_BALG01000056.1, read on the forward strand.
TATTTTATGTAGCATGTGTAAACGGAGCAATGATTCCTGTATTAATTAGCCAATCTGTCTTCATCTTACAAGAGAACTTTGAAGCTTCTTCGTATGTTATCTCTATGTTCTGGTTAGTAGGAGGAGTTGGAATGGTATTTTCTAACTATATACTTGCTACAACCAGAGTATTTTCGTTATCAAATAAAATGTTAATTATGATAAGCACACTAACATCTAGCGGTGGATTCGTATTGATGATTTCATCCACCCACTGGATTACATACATCTTAGGTTTTATGTTCATCACATTAGGTAATCCTATTATTTTTAATCTTATGAGGGTAATGGTCTTTCATGAAGCACGAAATGAAATGAAAGGAAAGGTATCAGCAATCATTAATTCATCGGTTGAAATTAGTACTTTGATTTTTTTGGCGTTTTCATGGAGTTTGCTGGATTTAGGAACTGATTATTTTCTAGGCTCTTTAATTGTTCTATCACTAATAAGATTATTAATGTTCTTCAAAATTTTACAAAAATTAAGACTACAATCTGTTGATAAGGAGAATTAGTATGTCTATTGAACTCGGATTAAGTTTTCGTCCTCAATTTTCAAATTCGATCTCTGATTTAAAAGGTTTAATTAATTTTGTGGAGATAATACCTGAACGGTACTTTTTTGGTAAAAATAAAGAAGAACTAACACAATTGGCAGAAAGAATTGCATGAGCTAAGTATTAAGGAACAATATTTAAATATTATCGAAAACTATAATGTTAACTGCTTCACCGATCATCTTGCAATAAGCAAAATTGATGGAATCGATCTGGAAAATTTCATGCCAGTTCATTATGGACTAGAATCATTCGAAATAATTAAAAAGAACATCGCAAAAATTGGTTTTTGGAATATGCTACTAGACAACACAGAAGCGGGAATGTTGTTAGATATTACAAACTTATACATTAACAGTGTTAATTTTAAATATAATGCTTGTAACTTTTTCGACAACCTGCCCAAAGATAAAATCAATGTTGTTCATATTTCTGGTTTCAAAAATGAGCCTGGATTTTTGATTGACTCTCACTCCGAACCACTTAATAAAGAAGTATTAGCGTTATTAAATTATGTACTTAAGAAGGCACCGGTAGAAAAGGTTATTCTCGAAAGAGACCTTAATTTAGAATCCCTAAATGATGTAAGAAACGATCTGGAGATAGTTAAATCAATGGTGTAGATCGTCGTACAATTCAGAAATATCTAGACGGATTTACTCGAAAAAGATCAAGGGACAAGGGTTCAAAAATTGATGAGTATTATGAGATCATCGCTGTACTTTTATCCACAGAAAGCAAACAAGTCTTTTATTACAAACGTGTACTTTGGCAGTACTTAACGGATAATCATGGACCCCAATGTTCAGCGTCTGCTTTTTGTGCCTATTTGGCTAGAAAGCCGGAGTTCGAAGCTTACTTTAAGCAGGGCAAACGCCTTCCGTCACCACAGGGAACGGTTCGGTTCGATTGAAACAGAAGATGCCCAGCTGTTTTTTCAGCTTATTGATCTACGGTACGAGAAGCGAAGCACCCTATTCACGACAAATGTAAATTTCAGGGCATGGGATGAAGTATTTTCGTGAACCGAAGTTAGCCAATGCCATCTTAGATCGCATTCTACATCACGCAATAGTTGTTACCATTGTAGGCGAATCCTCTCGATTGAAGAATCACAATCGGTACAAAAAAGGATACCGCCAGCCGCTTCAGGCCGGTGGCATCCCTTGTTCTTTCCGGGAAGGCAATTAGAACACTTGAACGACTTCCGTAATGCCTTCCACTTCTTCTACCAATGCGCGTTCAATGCCCGCTTTGAGGGTAATTGTGGAGCTTGGGCAACTGCCGCATGCACCCATCAGGCGCAATTTGACAATACCGTCCTCGACATCGACCAATTCGACATCCCCGCCGTCACGCTGCAGGAACGGACGCAATTTATCCAGCACTTCCAGCACTTCATCATACATGCTGTTCTGTGTTTGTTCACTCATCTTTCGCCAACTCCTTTCATCCATTGCTCCTTTTATTATATTATAAAGCTATTCGAAATCAAAGGCACTCCATGAAAGCGGGGGAAATTTCTATGCGTCCGATCATTGAATTATGCGTGAATAACATGCATCAGGGGACGGAGCAATTGATGAAGCGGCTTGCCGCTCTTCCGGATGTCGATGTGATCGAATACGGCTGCCTCGGCAATTGTGGAGAGTGCTTCCTGTTCCCTTATGCGTTCGTGAACGGGGAGATTGTGGCCGCGGAGACCGCGGAGCAATTATATGAAGTGATTATGGAGAAAGTTATGGAAATCAAAGCATGGGAGTAGCCGGATGCCGATTGACGCTGCTGCTCCCATTTTTATACCAGGGTTATCCGAAATGCTGCTTAGACATCCATAGCACGCCGCTCTTAATGACGCGCGGAACGTAGCCGACCATCGTGCGCTTGCCAAGCAAGCCGAAGCCTGCCTTCTTGCCGAGGGAGCCAAGCACGCCTTTGAGCTTGATCTTGCCCAGATTCGGCGTCTCGTTCTTCCAGATCGCCTTGATCACATCGGCAATCTGCTCTCCCTGGGCTCCGGCCGCTTGCGCGCTCGGGGAGAATGGCAAGCTGGCGCAGTCGCCGACGACAAATACGTTCGGATAATCCGGAATCTGGTGGTACGCATTCAGCAGCACGCGCCCTTGCGGATCTTTGGGCACCTGAAGCGCCCGGACGACATCCACCGGCTGGATGCCGGCGGTCCACACCGTAGCGTGAGACCCTATTTCCTCTTCTTGGTCTTCCGTCCGGTTATAAATGACGCCCTTGTCCAGCCGGCTGACGTGAACATGTGAGCGGAGTTCCACGTCATGCTCTTGGAACCATTCGGACACATAGCGGGACAGCCTCTCCGGGAAGGCCGACAGCACCCGGCCGCCCCGATCCAGTATCCGGATGTTCAGATCGGGACGGCTCTCTCTTAATTCCGCCGCCGTCTCAACCCCGCTTAGTCCGCCCCCGACGATGTTGACCTGCCCGTAAGGCTTGACGTCGTTCAAGCGTCGATACGTCTGTCTCGTGCTGGAGAGCGATTGAATGCTGCAGCCGAACCGATCTGCGCCAGGGATCCCATGGAACTTATCCGTGCAGCCGAGGCCAATCGCCAAATAATCGTATGCCACCGCCACATCATGCTCGAAATGAATGAGCCGGTTGTCCAAATCGATGACTTGGACATTGCCGTAATGAAGATGAACGCGCGGATCGGTCGGAAAGGACACGCGAATATCAATATCCGGAACCGTCCCGGCCGCCAGCGCGTAGTACTCGGTCTTCAATCCCTGGTAGGGCATGCGATCAATCAATACAAGCTGTACGTCGGAGGGCAACTCGCCCTCTAACAACCGTTGAATAATGGCCAGTCCTCCGTAACCGCCACCTAATATGACGTATCGTTTCATCCGTTCGACTTCCTCCTATGATGCCGGAATAATAGATAAAGTGCCGCCATTGACAGCGACTACGTCGTATGGTCCTCTCTAGAGAACGGGTTGCTCGTGCACGGATGCCTGACTTATTCTATTCTTAGTCTCTGTTCCTATCTCCACAAATCGAAGCTTGGCCTGCCATCCCTAGGCTATTCGTATACCTTCACTTCATTGTAGAAGGTGTCGCGCTCTACCGGAATGCGGCCTGCGCCCTTTACGAGCCAGATCAGCTCGTCGCGCGTCAATCCTTCCGGCGTCAGTGCGCCTGCGGCATGGCTGATCCGTTCCTTGACGATCGTGCCGTGCACGTCGGAGGCGCCGAAGGTCAGCGCGACCTGGGTCAGCTGCGTGCCGATGTTGATGAAGTACGCCTTAATATGCTGGATATTGTCCAGCATGAGACGGCTGACCGCGATCGTCTTCAAGTCCTCGTACGCGGAGTTACGCCGCTTGATGCTTGCTTTCGGACTCTTCGGCTGCATCGAGAGCGGAATGAACACCTGGAATCCGTTCGTCTCGTCCTGCAATTCGCGAATCTTCATCATGTGGCCCACCCGATCCTCATGCGATTCGATTGCGCCATAGAGCATCGTGGTATGCGTCTTCATACCCAACTGGTGCGCCGTGCGGTGCACCTCCAGATATCGGTCGACGCCGGCCTTCTCCACGCGCATCTTCTTGCGGTATTCATCCGACAGAATCTCTGCGCCGCCCCCCGTCAGCGACTTCAGACCGGCGTCCATCAGTTGGCGCAGCACTTCTGCCACGCTCAAGCCGCTGATGCGGGTGAAGAAGTCGATTTCGGCAGCCGTATATGCTTTGAGCGTGACTTGCGGATATTTCTCCTTCAGTACACGCAAGGAATCGACATAGTATTGGAACGGCACATGCGGGTTATGGCCGCCGACGATGTGGAATTCCCTTACGCCCGGATGGATGTGCTGGTCGACATAATCGATCATTTCCTGCCCCGACAGCGTGTATGATCCTTCTTGTCCCTGATCTTTGCGGAAATTGCAGAAGGCGCAGTGCGCTTCACAGATGTTGGTAAAGTAGAGAGACATATTCTCGATGAAGTATACTTTCTTGCAATTCTTACGCAAATTAGCGAGATTCGCTAATTGGCCCAAGGTCAACAAGTCGTCCGTCTCATACAAATATACACCGTCTTCCAGCGTCAAGCGTTCCCCACGCTCGACCTTGTCCACTATTTCGGCCATGCGGGTATCCGCATGATGGGCGATGATCGTTGTCATACACAGGCCTCCTTCTCATTCATCTGCTCCTGTCCGTCACTGGCATCCGGCTGCGGGCATCTCATTCGGCACTTTCGCGAATGCAGGAGCATCGCATCAGATCCGAGCGGCCGGTTGCCGTCAGGCGTGCGGTACATGGCCGCCTGGCCTGGCAGAGCCGTCGTGCGCCAGCTGGAGGGCCGGCGTCATCCATTTCCGAACAAAATAAAAACTCCTCGGCGAAATGTAGATTCCGTCGGAGGATCCGGTGAATCATATCACAGTTTACGTAGTTACCTTCATTATACTCTTGGCTTCCTGATGGGGCAATACATGACACCGGATAGCGGGGACGGGGGCTCCCTTCTCTTGTAACGATGCGGCGGGGTGGGTATACTTAATCCTACAAGGAGGGATTAGCATGATTACAATCAGCGATCAGGCGATGGAGAAAATAGAGGAAATGATAGCCCAGGAGGAGAATCCGGCTGTGTTCCTGCGCATCGGCGTGCATGCTGGCGGCTGCAGTGGCTTCTCTTACGGCATGGGGCTGGACGATCAGGAGAGCGCCGATGATGTGCATATGACGTTCGGCCTGGTGAAGGTCGTCATCGACAAAGAGAGCATCCCTTTCTTGAACGGACTCGTTATTGACTATAAGGAATCGGGAATGTCCGGCGGCTTCACGATCGACAACCCGAACGCCATCGCCACCTGTGGCTGCGGCGCGAGCTTCCGCACAGCACTTGCGGAGGGCAAGGCGGAGAAGTGTGATGACTGAAGCCGTGTCGTTGAGCGGTTTTTGAGACGTTGATATCTTTTCGTTAGCATTTGTGGGAGTCATGCGAAAGCATGTTCGGTACTGTTAATAACATGCGAAAATTGCGTGTTATCAATCCCGATGATGAACAATAACAACCCTAATTTACGCGAGTTAGGATTGTTAATTCCGGCCTCTTTAATGGTTAATATTGAAAATTATACCATTAGGGAGGTTTTTATTTTGTCGTTGAAAAAGCGGAAAAAGCGAATTGTTATCGATGAGGTGACCTATGCCGAACTTACACTCGATCAGGCGTTGGATTTGGTCGTCAGCGCCAAACGAGCCGAAGGACTTCGCGACAGGACGTTGAAAGATTACGCGAAGGATTACGGTTACTTCCTAAAGTGGTTGAAGGAGCACCATCCAGACATCGAGTATGTACACGAATTATCCCCGTCTATTTTCCGCGACCATATTAATTGGATGAGCGGCAGGACGTCGATTTGACAAATTGTCTAAGCGATGAAGAAATAAAGGTAATTCTTGCGCAGATAAATCAGCGCGAGTATGTTGGCTTTCGGGACTATGTCGCAATCGTACTGATGCACGACTGCGGATTGCGCGTCTCCGAATTATTGAGTTTACGAGCAGCAGACATCGACTTCCAGACACGATTCATTACATTACCGGGGGAGCGAAACAAAAACCGAAATCCGCGCCTTGTACCTATATCCAATCACGCGGTTAAACTGTTATTGCAGCTAATAGGCGAGAGTAAGAAGCACTTCTCTACTGACCGCATATTTATTTCGGTAAACGGCGAACCGCTAACGGATAACAACTATAATAAGCGGTTGAAATTTTACGGGGAAAAGGCTGGAATCACCGGTAAAAAGATGACAGCGCATGTGTACCGACATACGTGGGCGCGGAATATGATACTTAACGGCTGCGACCCGTTCACACTTCAAAAGATGGGCGGATGGAAGGACATTCGAACCATGCGGAGATACATCCAAATGGATACGAGTGACATGCGCAAAAGCCATGATAACTATTCGCCAGTGAATACGCTCATTAAGAAACGACCATAATTCGATGCCCTGCCGGAATTGGCGGGGCTATTAACATCTACATCACAACGCAATCCATCCAATATGACAACGTTGTCAACTCGTTCTTGTCCTCGCTTTCTCCGTCTTCTTCCGTTGTGTTTCACTGTGAATTTCTCGCGTTCTTCTGCAAGGAGCTTCTTTCGCAAAGCTCTCGAAAACTTTTACGTTCACAATTCGATTGGTAAGCTTGTCGAACCTCGAAATCTCGCGGCTAAACGTTGATATAACGGGGTTTATGGGGTGCGAATAGGTGTACGTTGCTTAACGTCTTGGGATACAAAAGGATACGAAATGGGTGACGATAGGTAACGCATTTCTCGCTTATTATCGGCTAGACCGCGTGAACCGAACGGCCCTCCGAAAACTCACGGGGGTGGCCGCATCGCCTCCGATATTTATGCATAAATTGTGCATAAACGATGTATATTCGCGAGTCAGCCGGACACTATCGGACATATGCGCGAGTCCTAATCGTTGAAAACGCATAACGACGCGGGTTGCGGGCGTTGGGTGTCCGGTTATATATGTTCAATAAAAGTTATCTTTTAGACTATAGTTACATTAACGCAATAAAGCATCCCCTAGGCCACCCCGAATAGGTTCAAATTCTGCCAGAACAACGCGAGCGACCGTCTCGCAAATTCCTCGCATAATCCGTACGCTTATCGTCAATTCTACGCCGTTCTAGGCGCTCTAATCCGGAGCATGACCTTTTATGCCTCTGGGTATGTAAAGCCGCTAATTGCCGTAAATACCACAAATGGCGTACCACTTGTATAATAATAGTAGCTGCATGCGGCATAGTCGCTGCAAAGGCCGGATGTAGGCGCGAAGTATCATCGGAGAATAAGCGCGAGTCAGCCGGTTAATTGCTTGCGTATTAACGTTGCATTAACGCGGTGCTGGTAGCACATCGGAAATGCAAAGAATGAAAAGCAGATCGGCTCCGCCGAGCCTGCGCGGCTACCGCCGCTCGGCCATGTACTAATGCATACATTCCTCGCGCAGAAATACATACGCGAGGAATGTATGGGTATGGTATAATACAATACATACGTCAGCTTCGGAATATAACATAACATTAAGAAGGTAAGACTTTGGAGAACTGCATTCGAAAACGCTATATATAGTAGAAAATGGAGAAAACGAGAGATAATAAACGATATGTGGTGTTTTAATTCGGTGACATCGTGTTCCCAAAAAGCAGGGTATTTCTTCGATTTTGTTCCGGAAAGGCAGTGTATTTTTGTTCAATGTGCCAAGCTCCGTACTTTGTCTCATCTCGCTCACTTTCCGCCTCTTCAAGTCTTCGCTCCACTTCGTCAATCCGCGACTGTACATTCGCAGGAATAACCTCGCGAACTTGATAAACTGGCTTTTCGATAACAATCGGTTCTGGCTGCGGCTGAGATTCGATAGACTCTAACGTCTCGCGGACAAGTTCGTAATCTTGCTCGGCTTTCTGTGCGCGGGCTTCGGCTTCTTTTAACGCCTTTTTGACTTCGCGCAATTCCCGTACGGTCATATCATCTACCAATTTGATTTCGCCAGTTGACGGGATCGCGTGTGGTCGGGCGATTTGTTCATCAGTAAAATCAACCAAGTGTGCAAGTGCTGCAACACCTAAATCGAGCAGCGATGTTCGGTTTTCAAAACGGATGTAAATTCGTATAAATCGGTTTACGTGTTGTGGTGTCATTCCAATTTCCTCGCGACACCAGCGTTCCCATTCACCATGAACCAAGTCGTTCTCTTTCACGTGTTTCAACCTTCGCCCAATCTCGAAGATTGCCTCGCCAGCGATTCGCTTGTATGCGTTAATCTCCGCTGTGATGACGTGGATATCCGTTGATAATTCTTGCGGTTGATCTCGGTTTGTTATCGTCTTCATCGTCTCTCTCCTTTTACCCGGGGCTTGCCCAATTTTTTTAGATTCACTTGATATACACCGCGAAAATCTCCGTGCCCATAATCATATGGCACAACATCATACCCGGCGGCTACCGCTAACGGTACGCTTGCTTCCTCGATTAACACGTGAGGACGTTCGTTCCCATGTCCGCAGCACGAGCCATACGTTACGATTCCCATGTCGTTGATCCTCTGTACCTCGTCTGCGATGCAAGCGTCTACAGGTACGCGCGTCCTCCCTGAAGCAGGTCGCGGAGAATTTAAGGTCACAAGTTTTGTTGTTCCATAAGTGCACAATGTCTTCACTCCTTTGGCTATCGTCCCCTTTATCCTTTATTTACGAAATCCTACTGCTACAACCAATTCGCCAATTCCGCATAATCCAACGGAACCTCGCTTTCATAAGCTTGTCCCAATTCCGCCCACAGCCTCGATTACAGCATTGGCAGTACATGACGAACTGATAAGGAAAATGTGAAACAATAGAACGCGAACAAACAACAATCCGCCTACCCGATGAGCTTATGAAGGAACCCTCAAGCAGGAGGCGGAGCGGAAGGATATTATCTATATAATTTTCCTCAGTGCGGCTTCTTGATCGATTGAACGCCTAGATAATAGATCGAGGGTAACCTCATGTGCTTTTAGTGATTCATCCATACGTTGAATGGTTTCGCTTGTTGCGGCGACTTCATTATTAACCTCTGATACTGCTTGTTGGATCAAGGGGATGAGTTCAGTGTCTTTTTTAATACTGGTAATTTCGGCTTCAAGCTTCTGTTGTCCAGCTTCGAGTTTATCGAGCTTGTTCAAGATTTGTTGCAAAATTTGTTCCATCGACGTCATTCCTTTCTGGCATGTATTTACTCTCATTGTACAGGTCGAGTAGGGGACAAGCAATAGCCGTCAATTAGTGGCGGCGTGGATCATCGGAACGTCCAACGAGATAGTCAATGGATACGTCGAAGTAGTCGGCTAGGATTTGCAACAAAACTAGGTATCAAGTTACGGCAGTACCAGTACATCGAAAAAGGCACAAGACGCCCGTCATATGAGGTCTTGTGCGCATTTGAAAATCTGTTTGGAATGACTCATCGGGAACTTTTGGAGAAGATCGATGAGTTGTAACTCCATTGTAACAAGTGAAGTGGAAGGTAAGCAATAGGAAATGAGTTGAATAAGCCGGCGGGCTACGCAGGGAGGAGTGTCCAATGAGAACGTCAAAAACGTTAGCTATTAACAGCAATCTGAAGATTGTAAAACTGGAAGTCTGCCGTTTTAGAACGCTTTCCATGCTCGGATACTACAAGGTAAGCGGTTATGCATTCCGTCACCCAGAGCTTGGCTTCGTAAGCTTTTGACGGTGAAATACCGTACATCCCGCGCGGAGGCAAGCGCACATTGCAATCCATCCTGGTTGATGGCGGATTTATTACTTTCGACGGTATGCACTGGGTGCATGAGAAGAAGAGTCCACAAAACGCCTGACGAGTCCCGGACGGAACGGCGACCGCAGATTGATAGACGGCGGACTGTAGCCACTGATCGATACGGTGCATCTGCTTCTAGCTCGGAATGTACGGCAAATATTTTTCTGACGAGTTTGCAACGGTGAGCACTTTTTGCAAAAACGCCGTAGTAGCGCGTCTTCTCGGGAATTTCGGATATGCACGGTTAGACATCGAATAGTACGATTAGCAGCATTTTTGTGGGTAACATGGGGAACATGAAGCCCTGGCGCATTTGAAGTGAAGTGCCCCCTGTCAAGTAGACAGTGTAAAAAACAAAAAAATTAGTATATTTCCCTCAGTTCAATTTTTAACAGAGCTGAGGGGTTTATTTTCTTTTCTTATCCGTTATACAACTCGTCGATATCATTGGGTGACAAGCCATTTAAACGCCCTATATAGCGGTAATTGTTGTAGTAACGAACATCATTTCTTACGTCTTTGAGGACGTCTTCATAGGTATCGTGTTTCGTCAGATAAAAGCTTTCTGCCTTAAAAGTCTGGTGAAAAAGTCTGACCCTAATCGAACAAAGAGACGGAGTATGGTAAAATAATAGAAAATATCGTTTGAAAGTAGAGGAACCCC
>NZ_BALG01000055.1 GCF_000315235.1 Paenibacillus popilliae ATCC 14706
CCGGCGCTGAGCCGTCGCCGCCGATCCGTGCGGTGACGCTGATTAGCTGCCGGGAGGATCCCGCCGTGCTTGACCGGCTGGATGATGCGGCCGGAGAGGCGCGAATCGACGGCTGGCTGACCGTCGCGCAATGGCCGCAACCAGGAGCCGCGGCCGCGCCGGCTTCGTCGGGGGCTTACCTCTGGATGGAACGGTCTGTCTCCGGCACCGGCACAGGAAGGAGGGAGAACGATGTGCTTCCGTTATCTCGGCCGATCCGCCAAGCGTGACGGCCAGGCGGCGCTGCGGCCGCTGGTCGGCGAGCGCGGCAGCGAGCCGGCCGGAAGGCGGACCGCGGCCGAATGGGCGAAGCAGGCCGCCTACACCGGGCTGCTGTTCGCCTTGTTCGCCGAATGGCTCTATCCGTTGAAGCGGCTCGGTCCGCATATCGACCTGTATGATATCCGACCGTTCTGGTGGGCGATCGCCATCTACCTCGCCGTGGGGGTGATCGTCCGGAGCCAATTCCTATCGATCACGCTGCGCAGCGTCACGGCGATCGCCATAACCGTATGGATGTTCGGACCCGCCTCCCCGCACAATGCGGAAGTGGTTGACCGCGGCTTTCTGCGCGAACTCTGCAAGTCGGTTATGTCCGTCGCCTCGATGCTTGGTTCCGCGATATCCGCCGCTGCAGAACGGTGGCTGGAGGGAGACTGGAGCCAGACGAGCGGCGAAGTCCGCACCTTGCTGCTGCTCGCCGGTTGGGCGATGCTGACGGCCTCCATTCAGGCGCAAATGCTGACCCGGCGGACAGTGCTATTTTTCAGCGTGGCCACGATCTGCTATCTCTTTGGATTTCAATGGGGCTGCGGCCTCGATGTGACGGATGCTGTCATTCGCGCGGCAGGCTGGAGCTTGCTGCTGTCCGCCTGCCTCCAACTTGAACGGCGGCAGGCCGAGGATACGGAGCGGTCGAAAACACCCGGTATCCGGCCTGTGCGATGGCTGGGACAAGCGGCGATCGTGACGCTGCTCACCGTAGGGATCGGCTTCGGCCTGTCCCGGATGCCCGACTGGACCCCGCCCGAGAGCCTGCCTTTGCTGCGCGAGTGGACGCAATCGCTGGACGTCTCGGCGAACGAAGGGGGCGCAGCCCGTTCGTCGGCAGAGAACGCATCCTTGCAGGCGGCGACGATTGGCACGTCCGGATACGGTACGGACGATACGGAACTGGGCGGCGCGCTTCGCGATGATCCCCGCATCCTGTTCACGGCGGAATCGCCGGAGCCGACGTATTGGCGGGGAGAGAGCAAATCACGCTATACCGGCCGGGGCTGGGTGCCAGCGGGCACCGAACAAGAGGACGCGGTAATCAGATCCGGGCGACTGCAAATTCCCGGTTCCCCGATGTCGGGATGGTCCGAGCTGTTGACGCAGACGGTTCGCTGGCGAGCCTATGCGCCGCATCTGCCGCTTGTCCTCGGCGGTCGGCCGGAACGTCTGGCGTCATGGATGCCGGACGGGGAGACAGAGGTTGCGACCCAAGCAGGTATGGCGCTGCGCTACAACCCGCCAGGCGCACGATATGCCCCTGGCGCGAGTGCGCCTGGCGGATCCCGGCTTGCTTATCAATATGAGACCCGCGTGCTGCGGGCGGATGCGGCGATGCTGCGGGACGTCTCGAAGCTGTCGCCCGCAGAGAGGGTTCTATGGAACGAGGAGCTTCAACTCCCGGTCTCGCTCCCGCAGCGGGTGTGGGAGCTCGGCGATCGGCTGGCCGAAGGATCGGCAGGCCCGTATGAGACCGTGCGGCGCGTGCAGGCGTTCCTGCTCCAGGAATATGTCTACACCAAAATCAATACCGTAGTGACGCCGGCGGGCCGGGACTTCGTAGACTACTTCCTGTTCGAGGCGAAACAGGGCTATTGCAGTCACTTCTCGACCGCGATGGCGGTTCTGCTGCGTACTCAGGGCATTCCGGCGCGTTGGGTGAAGGGCTTCGCGCCCGGCGAGCTGACCGGACCCGGTCAGTATACGGTATGGGCATCCGATGCGCATGCCTGGGTGGAGGTGTATTTCCCGACGGTGGGCTGGGTGCCGTTCGAGGCGACCCCGCCAGCGGGCATCCCCGTAGTGGCAGAGGTTCCGGCGGACGCAGTCATAGCGGCCGCCCCGGATGGAGACGCCGGTGCGGCATTCACTCCGTCAGCGCAGGTGCGCGAGCTCCTGGAGCAATCGCTGCCCTCCCCGGCTCCGGCATCGGGCTGGGAACGAATACGGCGCTGGGGAGAGATAGCGCTTCATGCCGGGAAGCAGGGGCTGACCGCCAGCGGTCGGCATCTTGCTGCGGAATGGGAGGCGCTGACCCGAATCGGGACGCATCGCAGCGGCGAACAGGCGGAGGCGGGGCTGCCGGGGCTGCTTCGATATGTGGCCGTCCGCTTGCCGGTCCTGGTGATCGGTGCGCTGTGGCTGGCTCTGCTGGCGGCAGGACTCATGCGGAAGCATTGGCGGCGTTTTGCTCCGGAGCGCAGGCTCCGGCGGCTCCTCCGGCTGCAGCAGCGCAGCTTCCAGAACGAACGGCTGCAGGAGATGGGCCGGCTCGCCTGGCAACTGCTTGAGCGGAAATACGGGGTGCGCCCGATCGGCATGACTTGGAGCGAGTATATTTCCGAGAAGCGCGATGATCCTGGGCTGCTGCCGTCGGCGGCTGATCCGGTGCTGGAGCAATTCATCCGCGACTGCAATGCGCTGCTGTTCGCCGGCCGGCATGTGGAGCGGGCCGTGCGGCAGCGGTTCCTGGAAGGCTGCGCCTTCGTGCTGCGCCAGTGTACATGAATCAGGGCTGCGGGGTTGAAATCGAGAGCGGCGGCAATGGACGGAGGGGGCGGCGAGCAGAGCAGGATTCGGCCGCCCTGTTCGCCTTGGAGTACCTTCGCGGACATCTTGCTGTGTGGCGGCACGTTTCCGTCCAGCAGAGCCGGGGGTTATAGACCGGATCCCTTTTCAACCGCCGAGGCGGCATATGAATTATCATATATTCCCAAGGCAGTGAACCCGTATTGAGATAGAAACCACGTTTTTTGAAGGGCCTGAGTCGTGGATGACAAGACCTTTTTTATGTCCACTGTAATCCTTCTTTATTGTTTGTATTGTTTTTGATATAGTTCATGATAAAAAGCGTTTGCTTTTATCAATTCATCATATGTCCCGTTTTTAATGATCGTGCCATTTTCTTAGACCAATATTCGATCAGCATCTTTTATCGTACTTAACCGATGTACCACAATCATAACCGTTCTTCCATCAAACCATTTGTACAGTTCTTGACTCAAAGCCATTTCCGTATTGGCATCTAATGCTGAGATTGGTTCGTCAAAGAGAATAACTGTAGGATCACGCAAAATGGCTCGCGCAATCGCCAGCCGCTGTTTCTCACCGCCAGACAATCCAATTCCTCTTTCACCCACCATTGTATAATAACCATTTGGTAAAGACGCAATAAATCTATCGATTTGAGCGATTTGCGTTGCTCTGCGAATTTCTTCCCACGATGCATCTTGCTTGGCATAGAGCAAGTTGTTGTATATGGTATCATTCCATAATGTAGGATTTTGATCCACAATGGTGACCTCATCTCTAAGGACAGCGTATGGAATTTGTTGAATAGGAATATGACCAAGTGTTACTTCACCCCTATCCACAAGTGAGAATTTCATAATTACATCCAGAATTGTTGTTTTCCCTGCACCCGTGGGTCCAACAATGCCTACGATTTCTCCTTCCTTGCTTATAACCAAAAAAGACCTTATGAAAAGTAATACTACCCTTAATCTCCATATTGCGGTTGAATTCTGTTTTATTTTCTAATGAATATTCCGAATCTTTAAGAAAGACAGAGACTCAGTTAGGCTTGAGTCTCTGCGCGCGGGTCAAATCATTTTAAAAAGGAAAACGTGAGAAGTACCAACCATCAACATTTTTAGAACCGCCTTGTCCAACAATTTTCTCAATGGGACCAAGCTTTTTAATCTGAGGTGTAGTAAATGCAATTTTTTTCATAGATTTCACCTCCTACTCAACATTATTGGGTACCCACTACGATTATATCTTATAAAAAAACTAAAAATCAACATAAAAAGTAAAATTCGATAATTTTTAGGATTTCACTCCCTTGTAGAACAGTTTTGGGCACATATCCGATTTCATCTAGAATGAGCAGATGCATTTCTGAATTTCGGTCTGCGGATAGCAGGTAGAGATTTCCTGAAAAAAGCTGGCCAGGTGCTCGACATACAGGTAGGAGAGAATAACTATAAAAAAATGTTTGTATCTACTATGGCAGCAATGATTATTTTCTCTTACTTAGCTTCTGGAGTGATAAAGGCGGGGTAGTCGACGTGTGGCGAATTCATCGGATGGAATAGAAAAATGTAGAATAAAGCAGGAATTTTAGGGACTTATGTAGTATTATTTGGTAAGGATATATTTCTCTAACCAGATAGTTGTTGCCATTATGGTTGTTCACCCGAAAACAATAAGCTAAGGCGGTGGTTAACTATGTCTGCCTGCAAGCAAAGACCCGAGATGAGTGTGCAAGAGCTGGACAATTTGTTGAAGGCCTTCCGTGACCAACAAAGCCGGATTGAGAAGTCCTATGAGATTAGTGTCGTAACCCCTATGTTCGGGGGAAGCAGCGCTGCGGGCGAGGTGGACAAGGAGGCTCCAATTCGCAGCGCCTCGATTCGAGGCCATCTTCGTTTCTGGTGGCGGGCGACGAGGGGGGCAGCCTTCGTGGATGCCGCGAAGTTGCGAGAAGCGGAAATTGCGATATTTGGCGATACGGAGCATCCGAGCAAGGTGAAGATATGGGTGGAGAGTATGGACGATTCCGAACAGAAAGAAAATCAGCGTTTGAATAAGAAGGAACAATTTTCTGCCCCAAAATATGCGTATGTTCTGTTCCCATTTGGAAGAAACAAGCAGTTCGACAAAGCTGTTTACCCGTATAAGTTCAAGCTTTTTGTTCGATATGATGCTCTGGATCAAACAGAACTAAGCTTATTAAAACAGGAAGTGAATGCCGCATTATGGGCCTGGATCAACTTTGGCGGCGTTGGGGCGAGAACACGAAGAGGGTGCGGAACATTATTTTGCCAGCAGTTCTCACCTTGTCTTCATAAAGTGCGTACAGGAGATGACTTGAAGAGATGGTTTAAGACAAGCTTGAATGACTACAAGCTGGATTTGTTGCCTGCGGGAGCCAGTCGAGACTGGCCAACGCTAAGCGGTACAATAGAGCCGCTACCTTCTCATAGGACTGACAACAATGTAGCCTGGGCTGAAGTAGTGTCGGTATACAGAGCCTTCCGGCGGCGAGCAAATAAAGGACGTAAGGAGCGCATTGATAGGAACGGCAAAGTTTACAAAGTCCCGGGAAGGAGCCGGTGGCCTGAAGCGGACTCTATTCGGCGATTGACAGGCATGGCAGAGCCGGATCATACGGAGCCTCTTACCTTGCCCTTCAACGGCAATGATATTGCATTTCCATGCGCTCAGTTCGGTCTTCCGATAATTACAGAGTTCCAAAATGAGGAATATAGACGGAGTGATCCTAACGAGAGAGAGCCATATAAGACGCAGCTCGTACCCCAAGGCAAAGAACGACTTGCTTCTCCAATAATTATGAAGACAATAGCCGTAAGTAATGATAAAGGATTCGGGGGTTACGTTGTTCTGCTGCAACCCAAGCTGAAGTCGCTCAATTTAATTATTGACAACAATTTGAAAAGTGAACATGTCGAGGAGGTAAAAGAGCGCCTGAGCGAGCACTCCATTGAAGAGCAGCATATTTACCCCAGGTTTAAGATCAACGGAAAAACAACCACTTCAGCCATTGAAGCCTTTTTGAACAGCAAGGAGGTACGGAAATGGAAAGAAACGAATCTATGCAAACGCTGATGCTTTTTTCTATCGGGCCGGTGCAGGAATTTATTGCGCAAGCCCGCAGAACGCGCGACTTATGGTTCGGCTCGCATCTGCTCTCTGAACTTAGCAAGGAGGCAGCTATGGAATGGATAGAGAGGGGCGGCGAGCTTATCTTTCCATACGTTACCCGGGAAATGCTGGAGGATAAGGCGAAACTGGGGGGACTAAAGGTTGCCAACAAAATACTGGGACTTATCGATGCCCCCGGCCACGAGGGGGCGAAGCAGACCGCCCTGCATGTTCGCCAGGCGGTGGAGAACAAGTGGATGCAGTATGCGGATGATGTGAAGCAATGGATGGAACGTAATGGGATGGAACGCAGCGTAAACCCGGCCATATGGAAGCGCCAAGTGAACGATGTGCTGGAATTTCATGCCGTCTGGTCCAGGCTGGATGCCAAGGAGCGCTATGCTGACGTATTGCAGCAGACAGAACGTCTGATGGAAGCGCGAAAGACGCTGAAGGATTTCAAGCAGAACAATCCGGGGCAGAGGTTCGGAGAGAAGAAGTCCAGCCTGGATGGCGCGCGCGAATCGGTGCTGCTGGAGGAACCGCAGCATCGACAGCGGTATTTGTGCTTGGGAATTAATGACCAAGAGACACTGGACGCGATTTCGCTCGTGAAGCGGTTATCCTTGAAGATCGAGAAGCAAGGGCACACGTTTCCTTCCGTATGTGATGTCGCCTTTCATCCCTTCAAGGCTGCGCTGGCGGCCGACCCGCAGTTACAGCGAACCGCGGATGAATATATGCGGAATATTCGGAGCCAGTATGGCGGCGTATTGAAGTTCAATGATGTGCAAGCCGGGGAACCGGATTCACGCTTGTTCTATGCTGGGCGCCGCCTTGAGGAATTCGTAGAAGAAGCGGCGGAAGGGGTATCTGCGGAAGAACGGAAGCGGATCGTGGCCCATATTGAAGAATGCTTGCAAGCGGTATATAAAAAGGCCATGCCTTCGCCTTATTATGCGTTCATGCTCTGCGATGGCGATCGAATGGGAGAATCCCTGCGCAGACTGACAACCTATGAAGATCACCAACGCTTTTCGCTGCACTTAACCCAGTTTGCGTCCGAAGCCGAGCAGATTGTGAAGCGGCATCATGGGCAGCTTGTGTATAGCGGCGGCGACGATGTTATGGCGTATATGCCGATAACCTCCTGCCTCGACGTGAGCGACGAGCTGTACGATACGTTCACTGGGGTGATGCGTGAAGCCGTGCCAGAGTCAATCAGCGATGTAGTGCAGCCGACCCTCTCGATAGGCATTGCGATCGCGCATATGCTAGAACCGTTGGAAGAGGTGCGCAAGCTGGCCGCAGAGGCGGAGAAGCTGGCGAAGAGAAGGAGAAACGAGCTGGCGATCCGGTTCCAGAAGCGCGGCGGTGGCGACGCCATGAACATCAGTCTCTCCTTCGATCATAATCCTAATCCGGTTCATACGATGAAAAGGTTGCAGCAATGTTATCGTGAAGGGCTGTTTTCCGCCCAGTTCGCTTACGAACTGCGCGCCCTCTACCGCGAATATGACAGTATGTGGAGGCGATGTCCGGAACGGTTCGCTGATCCAGCTCAGCTGCACAAACTGATGGTGGGCGAAGTAGAACGTCTCGTGTGGAAGAAGAAGCCGGAACATGCGGCCAGCGACAAGCTGGAAGAGAAGTATATGCCGTTGCTTCGTGAGTTCTTGGAGGGGGTGGCAGCAGATGTGCTGAAGCGGACAAGGCTGCTTGCCGAGCAGCATATTCTTGCCATAACTTTCGTGAAGGAAGGGGACATTCGCCATGAACGTATTGAGAATTCATCCGCTTGAACCGATTTTGGCGCGGGACGGACGGCCTTTTGATAAGACGCCGGGCATTAGAGCGCATAGTCTGGGCGAGGTGCCGCCGAGTGTCGTAGCAGGCACGGTTCGCACGCTGCTGCGCAAGCTTGGAGCGGATCCTGCGGACGCTAACCCGTTCCATCCGAATGAGATGAAGAAGCTGGCGCGCACGATGGTGCGCGGCCCGCTCATCGAATGGGAAGGAGAAGTGTATTACCCGATGCCCCAGGACGTTGTGTTCTATGAAGAAGCAGTTGGCGGAACGAGCGGCGATTCCGGCGCTGCCGGGATCATGTCCGCAAGTCAGCTCAAGGCCGGCTGCTTGCGGCCGCGTCTCCTCCCGCAAGGCCAAGGTTTTCTAGGCACGGGCAAAGACGGGGAGCATGAAAGTCTGTGGCCGCCCGTACAAGCGGAGGAGAGGAAGGTAGCCAAGGACAGGCCTGCCTATTTGTCCGCGGCGTGGATGGAGCGCTGGCTATGCGATTGCTTGCCGGAAGCAGAGTGGAGCGAAGCACTGCGGCAATGGAGCAAGGGCAAGAACAGCCCGGGCCAGCAAGCGGGCAAGCAGGAACGGGCTCCCCTAATGTCGCCGTTCGTCCGTGACGAGCGCACCCATACGGAAATCGATAAGAATACTTATACGGCGAAGGAACAAGCGCTCTTCACTACCCATTCCCTTGTCTTCCCGGAAGGGGTGGGCCTATTGGCCGCCATCGAGATGGACGAATCGGGCATACGGGCATGGCCGGGCGGATTCCCAGCGATTCATTCGATGGGTGGCGAGCGGAGGCTGGCTTCCTTTCAAGAGATAGAAGATAGGCAGCCTTGGACATGCCCGCATGCGCTTGCGGCGGCATTGGACGGAGCTGCTTACGTCCGGATGGTGCTCGCTACGCCGGCGTACTTCGCCAAGGGATGGCGTCCCGGCTGGCTGGACGAGCAGTTGCAGACTACCGATACGTTCAGCAATGAGGTGCAGCTGCAACTGGTCTGGGCATGCGTCTCCCGCTGGCAACCGATTTCCGGCTGGAGCTATTCCCGGGGCGAGCAAGGTGAGAAGGCGGTGCGCCGCATGGTTCCGGCAGGCAGCGTATACTTTTTCAAAGTCATCAAGGGCAATCCTCGCCAGCTGGCTGAGAAGAAGTGGCTTACTTCCGTATCCGACGCCAATCGGCGGAAAAGTTCGTTCGATGATGAAGATGGCTTCGGCCTCGCGTTGTGGGGGAAGTGGCAACCGCGAGAGGAGTAGCGCGAGCAGCCAAACGTGCAAGCAATTGAATTCGTTCATGGGGAGGAGTTAGAGCATGAAGGCGAGCAAGTTGTACTCGGTTCAATGTATCAGCCCGGTTCATATTGGGACAGGGCAAGGTGTCGGTGTCATTGACATGCCGATGATGAGAGAACGGGTGACGGAATGGCCGTTGATTCCAGGCAGCAGCATGAAGGGAGCGCGGCGCGATGACTACACCCGGAAGGGAAGGCCTGAAGCATGGCTGCATGCGGCCTTTGGCAAGGGGGGAGATCAGGACGGGAATGCGGGAGCGATCGTGTTCTCGGACTGCAGAATATTCGCTTTTCCGCTCGCAAGCCGCTGCGGCGTATTTGCTTATGTGACTTGTCCACTTGCCATCGACCGTCTGAGCCGGGACGCGGCTGCGGTCGGCTGCCGCATTCCTGCGGCGGATGTGGCGGAATGGAGATCCATCCTCGATCAGGGGCATGGACATAGCGGCCCGGTCATTGTTGGTTCGGAGAGCGTGGTGGTGCACGAAGGGAATGTCATCATCGATGAATTTCAATTCCAGGCGGAGGAGTGCGCATCGTTCGGCGAGTGGGCAGGGCGGATTGCGGCGCAGCTCGGCATGGACTCTTCTTCTCTAGCGCAACGTCTGGTGCTTGTTTCTGACGAAGCGTTCCACTATTTTGCGACGATGTGCTGCGAGATTACCCCTCGGATTCGGATCGATTCGGAGACGAGCACGGTGAAGGACGGGGCGCTGTGGTACGAGGAGTATTTGCCGGCAGAGACGATCATGTACGGAATCGTATGGTGCGACAGAATTCCCGGCGTATCCCCTTCCTTGACGACATCCGGCCTGCTGGATGAAGTGGCAGGCGAGGTTGTCATGCAGATTGGCGGAAATACGAGCGTAGGGAAGGGGCTGGTCAAATGCGCTTATGTCAAGGAGGGAGAGCGGTGAAGTCATTGGATGACAGCTACGCGCAAGCGGCATTGGATAGCGTGCAGCGGGCGGCCGATTCGGGTTATGGCCAAGCATACGGCAGCCTCTGCCACCGCTTCCCTGCGATGGTATTATTGAACGGGCTCAGACTTACCACAGCTTTTTACCAGGCGCAAACGAAGGACGCGCATACGCAATATATTCGCGATCTTGGCATTGCCATCGGCATTCAGGATTGGGGCAAGCTCCCTGAAAACAGTATGGAGTATCGCAATGCGACCCGCAGTGCCCTGCGCGCAGCCATCTGGTTCAAGCGGTATGCGGAGGCGATACTGAAGGTGCGCAATGCCCGCGAATCGGAGCAGTAGGAGGGGAAGCCGATGAATCTATACTTGGCATTAACGAAGTTGAACGGTTCGTTCCGTAATTCCAAACTGGAACAGGCGATCGCTGCAAAGGGAGTTGAAAAAGGAGCGGAAAAAGGGAATAACAAAGGTCAGCTTTATAGGCAACTCATAGACAGGTACGAAAAATTTTACAAAGACAACCGTACCAACCTTACGTGGTACAAGCAGCAAATTGGGCGATATTATCAGGCGGTAACGGAATTTCCATGTCGCTGCTTTATCATGAACTGTCATACGCCGCTCGTCATCGGGCAGGGCGAAGCGTCTGTTCTGGAGACATTTTTGACGCTTCACCGCATATACGGGGTGCCTTACCTGCCGGGGACGGCGGTGAAGGGGGCAGCCGCTCATTTTTGTCACCGTTTTGGGGATAAGGATGCCCGCTTTCGCGAAGGCGGTGAGATCTATAGCCTATTATTCGGCTCCCAGGAGCAGCAGGCCCTGATCACTTATCATGATGCCTTCCCGACCGTAGACAGCGTCGGCAGCGCGATTCGCCTGGATGTGATGACCCCGCATCATCAGCAGTATAACCAGATGGTCGCAGGTCAGACTCTGCCCGGACAGGCCCAAGCGCCGCGTGATGATGATTCGCCCATCCCGATCCCGTTCCTGGCGGTATCCGCGGATTTCCGGCTGGCGCTCACCTGCCGCTCGAACGATCCGGTCGATAAGAAGTGGCTGGAGATAGCGGGGAAGATCGTAAGCGAGGCGCTGCAGCAAGAAGGCTTGGGCGGGAAGACCAATGCAGGTTACGGACAACTGCGGCTGCTTACATGGGACGATGACTGCGGAGACGGGATGGGAAGACAGACGCCCGTGCGCGAAAAGGAGGGAGTAGCAAAGTGAGCGAACCGATTCTTGATCATAAAATTATACAGGGAATCGCCAGCAATTATAGGAGGCTGGAGCAAGCGATCGTTGATCAGCTTCGGATGAGCAGCCATCATCATGTGACGAGCGGCGGCTTCCGCGAAGAAATGTGGAAGCAGCTCTTCGAGCAAATCATTCCGAAGAAGTACTCGGTCGCTCGTTCCGTATTTATTATTGATTCGGAGGGCAAGGTTTCCAAGGAAGTCGATTTGGCGATTTTTGACGAGCAGTATACCCCCTATATTTTTCGCTACGGCCAGATGAAGTATATTCCGATTGAAGCGGTTGCTGTCGCCATCCAGTGCAAGAGCAGCCTAAGTGATTATGATGGTATCAAAGATTGGACCGATAGTATTGCTAAGCTCAATACTTCGATGAAGTCGATCACGCGGATACAAAGTGGTGTTGTTTGTGGGGAATTTGATTTTATGACTGAGAATGGGGAATTTATTCTCAGGGAAGGTCAAAGACCGACAGCACAAACCGCGACAAGACCGCTTATCATTTTATGTCATTTGGACGAGGGGTTTACAAGCAAAAACAGTCTGGTGGAGTATTTCGACTTCATCATCTGCCCGACACCGACAGGGTGGCTGCGGGCGTTTGTGAACAAGGAAGGACATACGCTGGAAGCGTGGTACGAGGCATTGAATCATACGAATGAGAAATATAAAAATGTGCGAAGTCCATTCGGTAAGAGCAGCGCCGGCAACTGTACGTTGAAAAATTACAAGGTGCACGCTCCCGACGAGCCGGAGAACGATATTTCATTGCTTACGCTAACGTTTCAGTTGAATCAACTGCTAATGCTGATTAACAACCCGATCTTGTTCCCTCATCAGGCGTACGTTGAGATGTTCAACCGGTCGCTAAAAGAGTAGAACAAGACGAGGCTGAGATCACGCGCCTCCTGCCTTATGACCGATGTTAGCCAGGAAGCCGGGGATACCTCTCTTCTGAACCAATTCCTCGCTTTTGGAAGGGATGACTCCGCTCGAATCTCGCGTGCAGCAAAAAAGTGAGTCGTGCGGGCATTGCGGATTGACTCGGCTTTTGTCGGTTCGTTATAATTAGGAACAATATGGTTTGGGAGGCACGGCAATGACACAGCCACATGAAATGATCGTTGTCCTTGATTTCGGAGGACAGTACAACCAGCTTATCGCGCGCCGTATTCGGGACTTGGGGGTATACAGCGAGCTTATTCCTTACAATACCCCCGTGGACAAGATCAAGGAACTGAAGCCGAAAGGGATCGTGTTCTCCGGCGGCCCTGCCAGCGTATACGAAGACAACTCGCCGCTGGTGGACGAGGGCGTCTATGAATTGGGTGTTCCGATTCTCGGCATTTGCTATGGAATGCAGATGATGTCCCATCAATTGAAAGGCAAGGTCGAACGCGCAGGCAAGCGCGAATACGGCAAGGCCGAAGTCGTCTTCCAGCCGGGATGCGGTCTTGTTGGCAACCTGGAGCTGAACCAGACGGTATGGATGAGTCATACGGACCTGGTCGCCGAACTGCCAGAAGGCTTCCGCGTCGATGCTGGCACCGAGCATGCGCCGATTGCGGCCATGAGCCACCCGGAGAAGCGCTTCTATGCGGTGCAGTTCCATCCGGAAGTGCGCCATTCCGTACGCGGCAACGAGATGATCAAGAACTTCCTGTATGAGGTGTGCGGCTGTCACGGCGACTGGACGATGGAATCGTTCATTGAGGATAAGGTTCGCGAGATTCGCGAGACGGTCGGCGACAAGAAGGTGCTCTGCGCCTTGAGCGGCGGAGTCGATTCCTCTGTCGTCGCAGCTCTGATTCACCGTGCCATCGGCGATCAGTTGACGTGCATGTTCATCGATCACGGCCTGCTCCGCAAGGATGAAGCCGAAGGCGTCATGGAGACGTTCGTCGGCAAATTCGACATGCATGTAGTCAAGATCGACGCGCGCGAGCGCTTCTTGAGCAAGCTGGCCGGGGTGTCGGATCCGGAACGGAAGCGGAAGACGATCGGCAATGAGTTCATCTATTGCTTCGATGAAGAGTCGGCGAAGCTGGGCGAGTTCGCTTTCCTGGCGCAAGGCACGCTGTACACCGATATCGTCGAGAGCGGAACGGCCACCGCGCAGACGATCAAGTCTCACCACAACGTGGGCGGCTTGCCGGAAGATATGAAGTTCAAGCTGATCGAGCCGTTGAACGCGCTGTTCAAGGACGAAGTGCGCAAGGTGGGCGAAGAGCTTGGCCTGCCGCGCGTGATCGTATGGCGCCAGCCATTCCCGGGACCGGGGCTCGCGATTCGCGTGCTTGGCGAAGTGACGAAGGAGAAGCTGAAGATCGTTCGTGAATCGGATGCGATTCTGCGTGACGAGATTGCCAAGGCAGGACTCGATAACGAGATCTGGCAATATTTCACTGCGCTGCCGGACATGAAGAGCGTCGGCGTCATGGGTGACGCCCGCACGTATTCGTACACGGTCGGCATCCGTGCGGTAACGTCCATTGACGGCATGACCGCCGATTGGGCGCGCATTCCGTGGGATATTCTCGAGAAGATATCTGTCCGGATCGTGAACGAAGTCGACAATGTCAACCGGATCGTCTACGACATTACGTCGAAGCCGCCGGCAACGATCGAATGGGAGTAAGAGCCCGGTAAGTCAGGGCTGAAAGCCTTCGTTCCCTGTGGAACGAAGGCTTTTTTGTCATATTTGGACGGACGGTGGAACCAGATGTGATTAGCGAAGAATGAAAGGAGATTACATCCAACGACATACTATGTAGGAGACATATAGATGTAAAGCGGGTGTGCGGATAGCGAATGGGTACAGGACAAAATCCAGGATATCTCCGTGGATATTGGCGGAAGCACGAGCATCCGGATCGAAGGCAAGCCCCCTGCATTCGACACAGTCATATAAAACACGAACGAATTATAACACAGACGTATAAATGTTCGGATTTGTCGTTGACAACATTCGAGTGCAGGCTTTACAATGAGTACGCAACCTCATACGTACACTTTTTCGTATAATCCCGGGAATTGGCCTGGGAGTTTCTACGAGATCACCGTAAATGATCTGGCTACGAAGGATGTTGGCACCCGGACCGCGCAAGCGTCTGTCCGAACGCTCTGACCTGCCTGTTGCAGCGTGCTCTTCCATTGACAAGCAATGGGGCGCAGATCTCAGGCGAGTAATGGGTGCAGCTTGCCGTCCTTATCGCCGGAACTCGTGAGAATCTCCTGAGTTCTTTTTTTGTCCCATGCAAGGGAAGGTGACGCGGGAGCGGGAAGTGCGGAATTAGGTTGCTCGGAACAGAGACATTATTCAGTTCATGGGGAGGATGCAAACGCATGAATCGCTACTTCAAGATTAAGGAGCAAGGGTCGACGGTAAGAACGGAAATCATCGCAGGAATTACAACCTTTATGACGATGGCCTATATTTTGGCCGTCAATCCGAACATTTTAACCGCCTTCGGCAAGACGGGCATGGAATGGTATCCCGTTTTTCTCGCGACAGCGATTGCCGCAGGGATTTTCACAATTGCGATGGG
The DNA here is from genome assembly GCF_000315235.1 of Paenibacillus popilliae ATCC 14706. Taxonomy (GTDB): domain Bacteria; phylum Bacillota; class Bacilli; order Paenibacillales; family Paenibacillaceae; genus Paenibacillus_B; species Paenibacillus_B popilliae. Next base: position 14,807 of record NZ_BALG01000055.1, read on the forward strand.
GATTTTCGTCAATTTCCCGGTCGCGCTGGCGCCGGGGATGGGACTTAACGCCTATTTCGCTACAGTCATCGTATCGACAGCCGGCTCGGATCACCCGATTACCTGGCAGATGGCCTTGACCGCCGTCTTCATTTCCGGGATTGTGTTCTTCCTGCTGACCGTTACGCACATTCGGCAGAAGCTGCTGGATGCCGTGCCTGACGCATTGAAGCATGCGATTACCGTCGGTATCGGATTGTTCATTACAATTGTCGGCTTGAAGAACAGCGGCCTGCTGTCGGTATCCGTCGAAGCGGCGAACGACGTACCGAAGGGTGTATTTACGCCGCTGCAAGGCTTCGAGACCGTCTTCGGACTCGGAAGCTTCACGGACCCGAACGTGCTGCTCACGATAATCGGTTTGGCGCTCATTTCGGTATTGATGATTTTGAACGTGCCGGGCGCGATTTTATTCGGCATTATCGGAACGGCGTTGATTGCCATTCCGATGGGACTGATTGATTTCAGCTCGCTGCAGGGCGCTCAATGGGTGCCTGATTTGACGCAAATGACGGTGTTCGAATTCGACTTTGCCGGCATTATGGGCGTCGGCATTGTGTCGATTATTTTGACCTTCACCTTCGTCGAGCTGTTCGATACCTTCGGAACGCTGGTCGGCACGGCGAACCGCGCCGGCTTCATGAAGAACCGCGAAGAAGGCAACAAGCGCGTCGGTAAGGCCATGTTCGTCGATTCCATCGCGGTAGGCGGCGGCGCTGTGCTCGGCACAAGCACCGTGACGGCCTTCGTCGAGAGCTCGGCCGGGGTAGCGGCCGGCGGACGCACCGGGTTGACCTCGGTCACGACGGGTATCTGCTTCCTGCTCTCCTTGTTCCTGGCGCCGGCCATCGCCCTGATTCCGGGACCGGCTACGGCGGCGGCGCTGATTGTCGTCGGCGTCCTGATGATGCAAGCCGTGCGCGAAATCAACTTCAATGACCTGGTCATCGGCATTCCGGCGTTCATGACGATTACGTTCATGCCGTTCACGTACAGCATCGCGAACGGAATCTCCTTCGGAATTCTCGGCTACGTGCTGCTGGCCTTCGTCACGAACGTACTCGGCAAGGGAGAGCAGAAGTATAACATTCATTGGCTAATGTGGATTTTGTTCGTCCTCGTCATTCTCCGCTACGTGTTCATGGGCGGACATTAAATACATTCAACGCACCGGTAGCTTGAATACGGTATCCAGCTCGAATCCGGCATCATGCCGATATCCGCGATTTGTTGGAGTTCTGCCGGTGCATTGGCTTTAATGGCCGTACGCTTTAATTGTTCGTGCAGCAGGCGCTATGCAGCCGTTCACCGGCTTCATCCAAGACTCGCATCCAGGAGGAACTGACTTCATGAAGAAACTCGCAACGACGCTTGCCACGATACTTGCCCTGGGCACGTTGCTCGCAGCCTGCTCCGGCAGATGATGAGAAGGCACTTTATTAATTTGAAGCAACTCGATCAGAGGGTCTGAAATTGATGGAGCTATGCTATTCCCGCTTGAACATGGAGGATACAGACTCGCAGATAATAAGGAACGGAGATCAGAAAAGTTAATTTAGGGGTTGCTTTTCTAATAAGAGCGTGATATATTTATATTCCTGTCTTCGACAGAGCGGCATCAGCCGCATGAAGCGAAAAAAAGATTTCAATAAGTGCTTGACGCTGAATCGAAAACATGATATATTATAAAAGTCGCCGCTGAACGCGGTGAAGAAAAGAAAGCAGCTTACTGACGAAGTTGGTTGCTGGATTGTTCTTTGAAAACTGAACAACGAGTGATGTTTGTGAAGAGGTCAATGACCTCGTCAGCAATAGAATGAGCAAGTCAAACTTTACACGAGTTCGCTAGGCTGTCAGCGACAGCGCGAATTTCATTTTATGGAGAGTTTGATCCTGGCTCAGGACGAACGCTGGCGGCGTGCCTAATACATGCAAGTCGAG
>NZ_BALG01000054.1 GCF_000315235.1 Paenibacillus popilliae ATCC 14706
AAAATCAACGAGGATATGATTACGAACGTGCTTTCCTACCCATGGAGCGGTGCCGACTTCTCGGCTCGACTGTGGGAAAACAAACGAATGCTGCACTTTCATCTACGCTCTACGATTTCCCAGGGGCTCATTCAGGGCAAGAGTAGCGCGGCGATGTCGAAGGAGTTGTCAGACAGGTTAGGCTCGTCGTTTAAGAACGCAGAACGGTTGATTCGAACGGAGACCGCCCACTTCCACAATGAAGCGTCCAAGGCGGCCTACAATGCTGCTGGTGTAAAGAAATACGAGTTTATGGCAACGCTCGATATGCGTACCAGTGATGCGTGTCGCAGTCTGGACGGCAAACGTTTCAAAGTGTCTGAGGCACAGGCAGGGGTCAACTTCCCACCGCTGCATCCGTGGTGTCGCTCGACGACGCTTGAGCATGACCCAGAAGATGCGCTCGACTGGCATAACAGTGGGCAAGCGATGCCGCTGCACATGACATATGAGGAGTGGTATGATTCTCAGGTTGAAGAAAAGGGCCAAGATAAGGTCGAAGCTGAGGAGAAGAAGATCAAGAACAAGACTGCTGACAAGAAGCAGTTTGAAAAATACAAGGGTTATCTTGGAAAAGATGCGCCTAAAAGCCTTCAAGCCTTCCAGGAAATGAAGTACAATGATCCTGAGGAATTCGAAATGATGGGTGATTACCGAAAAGCCATCGATATTGGGGAGTTGTCTCCAGTAGCTGGATTTAAATTGTACAAGCAAATCAATCAGGAAATTGATAAAATGCTCGTTGGCATTACAACGCCTAACGGCCTACTGATTACTGGTAAGTCGAAACATTTTATAGCCAGGGTGATCGGATCTGTCGAGCAAAGACGTAATGGAGTCGATATTAAAGATATCCTAAAAGCATTATTAGAGCCCAATGCCATAGACCCCGTAAGAAAAAGGGGCAAGAGTATCAGCCAAAAGTTCCATGGGAAGAATGTGACTATTTCGGTAAACTCAGAGACAGGAAATTTAATTCAGGTTAACCCAAGGGCTACCAAAAAGGAGGATTAGAGTTGATAAATGTGACGGATAAGCAGCTTGAAATTATTAAAGAGCTCGCCCCAGATGTTGAACAATACATTGCATCGCAGGATCCAAATGACTTTTACACGGCTTTGGATGATGCCATCATCGACTATTACGATTCTAATCAAGAGTGGTTAACGCCCAATGGCCAAAAGCTTCAGAAGTTATATGATGACATTTACAGTGCAAATGAAATATGAGTCGCCTTTCCCATCCGGGGATAGGCGATTTTTTATTCCTAGCGTTATGCCTTATGCGTAGCGCTTTTTATTTTGGGCAGCCAGTCCCAGAACAACTGGCAGGGCAAAGAGCGTGGAAGTCGCTATATAAACAGCCTGAAAGGAGATTAGCATGATCGCAGAATCCATTAAGAAATTGCTAGGTGAGGAGCTTTCCAAGCAAGTTGAAGGTGCACTTAAGGGTACAGGGAAGGAGGGGAAGGACGTTGATCTTGTCGTGGGCAATGACGGAAGTTTTGTTCCGACTGAAAAGTATGATGCAGCCAACAAAGGTAAGGTCAGCGCCGAAACCGCCCTAAAGTCGGCAGCCGAAGCGCTAAAGACAGTGGGCGGCAGCGGTGATCCAGCGAAGATTGCAGATGACGTAAAGGCCGCACAGAGCAAGATTGATGAGCTGGGTAAGGCTCATAAGGCGGAACTGCTTAAGATCCAGAGAACATCTGCGATAAAGACCGCGTTGGCGGGGAAGGTGCATGATGCGGATGACATTATAAAGCTCTTGGATATGGACAAGATCGAGGTTGACGATAGCGGATCGCTCAAGACCAATATTGACGACCTAGTGAAGTCGGTGAAAGAGACGAAGCCATATCTTTTTATTTCCGAAAAACCAGAAACGACGCTTGACGTAACAGGCGCTAAACCTGCTGTTCCTGGTACAACCCAACCTACCCAAAAAGACCCATCACAAATGACATACACTGAGTTAGCTGCATACATGGCAAGCAATCCAGGGATAGAAATCTAATTTAGTAAGGAGATTGAACAATGGCAGAATACACGCAAACAAAATTTGATTCTAAAAGTTTTAACCCGGTCGCATTCGGGAAGTATGTTGAGCGTATACCGTCGACCAAGCGCAATGAATTGATTAAATCCCGCGCGTTGAGAGGCAACCAGCAGATTAAAGATGTGTTTTCATCTCAGACGGGAACCGCCTTTGCTACTATTCCTATGACTGGGCGGATCGGTGGCAAACCAGTCAATTATGATGGACAAACTAATATTGACGCACAGAAAACAACAACCTTCGAACGGGGGGTAGTGGTCATCGGGCGCGCTCAAGCTTGGATTGAACAAGATTTTTCTAGCGATATCACAGGCGGCGTCAACTTTATGGATAATGTAGCTCAGCAAGTCGCGGAATACTGGGACGGCATTGATCAAGACACTCTTCTTTCAATTTTGAAGGGTCTCTTTTCCATGTCAGGCACCAAAAATCTTGAATTTGTCAACGGTCACACGTTGGATATTACGGGTAAGTTAGGCGAAGACAAGGAGGGGAATCCTCTTGCCAATGTAGGAGCCGCAACACTTAATAGCGCCATTCAAAAGGCTTGTGGTGATAACAAAGCAAAATTCACCCTTGCAATCATGCACTCGGTAGTTGCGACTAATCTGGAAAACATCAGATTGCTGACATACTTGAAGCAGACGGATGCAAACGGTATCCAACGTGATTTGGCTATAGCAACGTGGAACGGTCGTATCGTACTGATAGATGACGCCATGCCCGTGGAGACAGTTCCATCACAAGGGGCGGAAGGAAAACCCGGGTATGTTCCAGCATATGAGAAATACACAACGTATATCTTTGGTGATGGAGCATTTGACTATGAAAACATCGGGGCAAAGGTTGCGTTCGAAATGTCTCGTGACCCTAAAACTAATGGTGGCCAGGATACGTTGTATTCTCGACACCGCAAAGTGTTTGCGCCGTTTGGTATTTCTTATACCAAAAAATCGCAGGCATCGCTATCTCCAACTGATGGTGAATTGGCTAATGGATCCAATTGGGAGCTTGTGCACAATGGTGGAACAACCAAGGAGTACATCGACCATAAGGCGATCCCAATTGCTCGCATCATCTCCAAAGGTTAAGGTTGGATGATATGCTGGATAAACTGAAAATCGGATTAGGGATTACAGGAACAGATAAGGACGGGCTATTGCAGTTCGTCCTTGATGTTGTTATAGATGAGATTGCCAACTACTGTAACTTGGAGTTACTCCCCGCCAGATTGGAGAACGTGGCGGTAAGAATGGCCGCTGACTTATGGCGTTCTGAGGGGTATGGCAATGAGTCGAAGCCGCAAGCTGTGAAGTCAGTCCATCGTGGCGATGTATCGACAAGCTTTACGGACGTTGCTACAGGAGAAGTCAAGGGCATTAAGGCCATTGTAGACGATTACGCAGCCCAACTTAACGCGTTTAGAAAGTTGAGGTGGTAATATGTTTGGGAATATAAAAGCGGAGAGAGCGGCACTAGAATCGACCTATGAGGACACATGTACAGTGAACCGTCTTATCCAAGTTGAAGATGCTAATGGCATCACAAGGACTAAAGATGCTCCAGACAACGTGTATGTTGATATTATTTGTGCCTTGTCTGCTAAAGGGGACAGCAGCAAGCAGACGGATGTGCAACAGCATATTGAATATGACATGCAATTGTTTGCCGAGCCTGACAAGATATTTGAGCCAGGCGATAGTGTAACAATTAAGCGGTTTGGCCGATTGAATCCGAGTGCTGCAATGGAACTGAAATTTGAGGTCATTGGCAAGTCAATGATCTACGCTACGCATGTTCAAATAAAGCTCAAGGCGGTGGATGTGGCATGAGTTTTAACCTGACCCAGCTAGAACAGTTTCGGAATAACTTACTTGCGATGCGTGATGATGTACCGGCAATCATGGAGGAACTAGTTGTGGGTGAGGGTGTGTACGCGGTCAAGCAGGCTAAACAGATTGCCAAGAACGATAATCCTGACATCGTGAATACAGGAAACTACCGCAGCAGCTTCCATTGTGGAAGTAAGGCGTTGGCGTTGGGGCACTCCAGCAGCGCACATGACGGCAGCAGGCCAGAGGTAAACGGTAAAACGTATCGCATCGACGTATACAACAATTCGGATTATGCCAAACATCTTGAATACGGCTTTCGCAGCCATTGGGTGCCGGGTAAATGGCAAGGAAGAACCTTCGTATATATCAAAGGATATCGGCCAGTACCGGGGGATAGCAACGATCCCGGGGGGATGTATGTGGGGCCGAAGGACGGATTTGTGCGAGGCAGGTTTGTCCTACGCCGCGCGCTGCGCCGCACGAAGGCGACCCAACACGCCCGTCTGGAACGTAAATTTAACAAGAAAGTAAAGGAGTACATCGAGAGGGGGCTGTAGCGTATGAAAGTGAATGATGTCATTACGGCAATAGCTCGCGAGCTTAAATCATTGTACCCTAATCGACAAGTTTATATAGATCAGATACCGAAGAAAGCAGACGGTAATCACTATGTATACTGTACTGACCAGTGCCACTCGAAACGGCTTGATCGTCGGCGTGAGCGAACCTATAGCTTCGTCATCCAATACTTTCAGTCCGCAAAAGACAACATGTTATTTAACGACTGGGCTGAGACCATGTACTTCGTGTTTGAAAAGCTGGACGTCAACGGGCAGACCGTACACCTGACTGATGCTCACGCCGAGCCGGGGGATGATATGGTGTATCATTTCGTGTTCGATGTAAAGGTAAACGGCCTGGTGGTGGACGTGCAGCCAGGTGAACTTATTGGCGATCTGATGATGGACTTACAAGCGAGAGGAGGACTGAAGTCGTGACAAATGTAAAGAAGCAACAGGAGGCTGTTGGCGATGTGCCAGAGCCTCTTTTCTATAAGTGGCAGCTATTATCCAGCACGAGACAACAAGCCAATCCTGACCTACTGGAATCGTTGCTTATTGATAACAAGCAATACACGTTGAATGAGGTACAGAAACTTATCAACGATTTTGAGAAAAGGAAGGTGTAGAAGATGCCGATTGGAGGCGGAACATTTACGCTTCAGAATAAGACGTTGCCAGGGGCGTACATCAATTTTGTATCCACAAGTGGAGGCGTATCTGCCGGCACTCGCGGAGTTGCATCCCTGCCATTGTCACTAAATTGGGGAGCGGAACACAAAATCATTCGCATCGACGCGGCTAATTTTAGTAAGCAGTCATTAGAGGTTTTGGGTTATGGCGCTACCGCTGCTGAGCTATTGTTGATTCGTGAATGCTTGAAACGAGCGAAGACGCTGCTATTATACCGCGTGAATGGTGGCGGAGTGAAGGCAAAGGCCGCGGTTGGTGGCATTCAAGTGACGGCAGTATACGGCGGGACACGCGGTAACGACATTCGCGTTGCCGTGCTTGTTAATCCAGATGGTGGATTTGATGTCGTAACATACCTTGGCTCTATCTTGGTCGATAAGCAAACGGGTAAAGACGCTGCAAGCTTAAAGGCAAACCCTTTTGTCACATTTGGTGCTGGTAAGCTTGCGGCTGCAGCAGCTACGCCACTTGCTGGTGGTACAAATGGTATAGCGGATGGTTCTGCATACTCAGCCTATCTAGCCGCCTTGGAAGTCGAGTCATTCAATGTTTTGGGGTATCCTGGCATAGACGCTGGCATCAAGTCGCTGTTTGTCGCATTTACGAAGCGTCTACGGGACGACGACGGTAAGAAAGTGGTTTGCGTACTCCATAACCAACCAGCCGACCATGAAGGCGTAGTTAACGTGAAGAACGGTGTTGTATTGGATGACACAACAGTGATACCAGGTCATAAAGCTGTGGCTTGGGTGACAGGTGCAACTGCTGCTGCAGAGGTGAATGAGAGCCTGACGAATGCGGCGTATGATGGAGCCGTAGACGTGGACATTAAGTATACGAAAGATCAGTATGAGGCGGCGATTAAGGCTGGCGAGTTCGTCTTCTACGGTGAAAATCAGCGAGCCAGAGTATTAACGGACATTAACAGCTTGACGACATTTAGCAGCGGTAAATCTCCTGATTGGACAAGTAACCGAGTGATCCGTGTCTTGGACGGCTGGGCAAACGATGTGGCCCGCATCTTCGGGGCTTCGTACATTGGGCAGATCACAAACAACGACACAGGGCGGCAGCTATTCAAGGCGGATCTCGTTTCTTTGGCTCGCCAATACCAGTCTATAGGAGCAATCAGTAATTTTGATAGTGACGATATCTCGATATCACGGGGTGCGGGCAAGCGTGATGTAATTGTAAACTGTGCGCTGCAGCCGAATGATAGTATGGAAAAACTCTACATGACAGTAAACGTTGCGTAAGGAGGAGGAACTGATGAGCAGATTGAATTCGCAAGATGCGATAAGCGGCAAGGAAGGCCGAGCTTACGCCAAGATCAACGGCAATAATGAAAACCTGTTCTTCGCTAAGACGATCGAGGCAACAATTGAGAAAAATAAATCAGAAATCAAAGCGATCGGCAGACGAATGACAGGCCATAAGACAACAGGACTGAACGGCACAGGCAGCATGACGATTTATTACATGTCGCCTATATTTCGGTCGCTTCTAAAGCAGTACAAGGATACTGGCCGAGACGTCTATTTCGATATGGTGATCGAGAACGAAGACCCGTCCAGCGCAGCCGGGAAACAGGCTGTATTACTGATGGGCGTCAATCTTGACTCCACAACGCTGGTTAAACTTGATGGTGATTCTGACGATTCGCTAGACGAGGATGTAGATTTCACTTTTGAGGATTACGATATTCTACAGCATTTCAAAAGAATCTAAGGAGGCTCATTGATATATGGGTAAATTACAAGAATTTTTGCTGCAAAATGAAATTCAGACGGAAGTAACAGTTGAGGTTAACATTAAGCCTTTTCCTGTACCGTTTGTCTTGCGGTCGATTACAGAGGCTGAAAACAAAGAAATTCGTAAGAGTTGCCAAAAAGCGAAATGGAACAAACGGACACATCAAAAAGAGGTCGAAACAGATTCTGATCTGTATTCCAACCGCCTCTTAATCGCCTGCTGCGTCGATCCGAATTTTAAGAATGCAGAACTTCAAGAAAAATTCAGTGTAGTTAGCGCAGAGGATTTGATAGATAAGCTCCTGAATCCAGGGCAATATACAGAGCTGCTGCAGAAGGTACAGGATTTAAATGGCTTCGATCTTGACATGAACGATCTGGTGGAAGAAGCAAAAAACTAATCAAGCGGGGCGATGGTGAAGCCAATTATGCCCACTATGCCCTGCACCGATTGAAAATAAGCCCGGATGAACTCATAGCTAAACCTATGCCTGTCCGGGCTTTTATCTATGCTTCAATTGATCTTCAGCTTAAAAAAGAGAAGCGCGATGCCGATGGGGCGAAGCGAAAGAGGTAGGGGGGTGAACGGATGGTATCTACAGCCTTGGCGATTAGAGATAAATTCACCAACATGCTGAATCGAGCAGCGCAGGGGACTAACCGAGTTTTGAACGCAATGAGGCAATTAAACGTCGAGTCACTGCGGCTTGCACCCGGTAGAATGTTTAATCTAGCTAGAAATGCGATTCATCGTTCCGGAAGCGAGCTTGAAAATTTAATTAATCGACAACGTACTGCGGCTGAAGGAGCAAAGCAAATAAAGAGGGGGTGGGGCGGTGTAAAATCAGCAATAGGAGGAGCTATCACCGCCTATGGTGCAGTGCAGGTGGCACAGGCGGTTGATACCTACACCAACGCTAACGCACGTTTGGCGCTCATTAACGATGGATTACAAACTCAGGCTGAGTTACAGGAAAAGGTGTATCAGGCCGCCCAGAGGTCGAGCGGATCGTACAACGACATGGTGAGTGTTGTAGCGAAGTTGGGGCTGCTGGCAGAGGACGCATTCAGGAGTAATGATGAGCTAGTGACGTTTAGTGAATTAATGCAAAAATCATTTGCTGTATCCGGTGCATCTACGATGGAGCAGCAAGCGGGTATGTATCAGCTTACGCAGGCAATGGCAGCCGGGAAGCTGCAGGGTGATGAGTTTCGCTCTATTATGGAGAATGCCCCGATGCTAGCGCAGGCCATCGCGGATTTTACGGGTAAGAGCAAAGGCGAGCTGAAACAGATGTCAGCAGATGGTACGATCACGGCGGACACAATCAAGGGTGCGCTCTTTACTGCTGCTGCTGATATTGAAGCGAAGTTTGCAAAAATGCCACGTACATTTTCATCGACTTGGACTCAGATTACGAACTACGCGCTCATGGCCTTTGGTGGAGTTATGCAGACCATTAATAACTTCTTGAACAGTAGCACGGGATCAGCGTTTGTAGATGGTATTCTAGGGGCTATTAACCTCATCGCTAGCGCGATCACCTGGCTGATCGGCATTATATCGACTGTGGGAACCTTCATCCAAAACAACTGGTCAGTTTTACAACCCACATTAACTCAAATTGCCATAGCCGTTGGCATAGCGCTGGTGACAGCGTTTCTGATGTGGGCTTATTCAGCGATAACTGCCGGCATTGCATCTATTATGGCACTGTCCCCAATCATCCTCATAGCTTTTGCAATTGGCATGGCTATAGGCCTTGTGATCGCTATCCTGAATAATATGGGGGTTACTTTCGATCAAGTTGCCGGGTTCATAGGGGGAACGCTGTCTGGCCTGTATGCATTCTTCTTTAACATTGTCGCTAGCATATGGAATTATTGGTCATCATTCGTGGAATTCTTTGCAAATGCGTTTAACCATCCAGTGTACAGTGTGAAGCGTTTATTTATTAACTTGGCTAATAGCGTGCTGGATACAGTCAAAAGCATAGCAGAAGCAATGGATGCCGTTTTCGGATCTAATCTTGCCGGCGGTGTAACTGGCCTGCAGAGTCAAATGGAAGACTGGCTAGGTGAAATGCCAAAAGGGTACAAGGTCATGCAACGGCTTGAGATGAAGTCCATCCCTGATTATGCAAAAAAGGGCTATAGTGCAGGAGTTGATATGGTTAACGGTATTTCTAACAAATTTAGTGGAGTGCCATCCTTATTAAAAAAGGGAGGAATAGGCAGCTCATTCGATAGTAAGATGAAACTCCCTGACATTAGCAAAGTCGGTGAAGTTGGCAAGGTAAAAGATGATGTCAACATAGCCGAGGAAGACCTGCAACTCATGAAGGACGTAGCAGAGATGCGCTATGTTCAGAACTTTGTAACGCTGACACCGACCATATCTATGCAAGCCAGTATAAGCGAGAGAGTGGATGTTGACCATGTACTGGACGCAGTGGAGCGTCGAATGGTAGATGAAATCGCAGCAAATGCCGAAGGAATCTATGAATAAGGAGGGGCTACATGAAATACAGAATGTCTCTACTCCTGGATAAACAAGAAATTGAAATCCCTGTACTACCAGAAAGACTTGAAGTGGGCTCACCGGGACAAAATGAAACGGTTACTGTACTGGGACTGGGTGAAATAAATATTTTAAGAAAGAAAGGGCTCCGCGAAGTTGCGTTCGAGTCCTTTCTTCCTATTTATGATGCCCCATATGTTACAGGCAAGGTTACAAAACCGATCGAGATTATCAAGGCGCTGCAAGCACACCGAGATGAGAAAAAGCCTATTCGCTTATTGTTATATGGCAGCGACTTGGATATCAATGTAAATATGGGTATCGAAGATTTAAGATACGAAGAGCGAGCCGGTGAAGTGGGGGATATCTACTACTCCATCAAATTGAAGGAGTGGAAGCCGTATTCAGCGTTGAAGCTAATGTTACCGAATGGAAAAGACAAGGTAGTGATCAGCTCGGCTAAGAGATCAGGCAGGCCGCCAGCTGTGAAAACACATACCGTTGTCAAAGGTGATAGTATGTGGTCTATCTGCAAGAAACGGTATGGGGACGGCAGTAAATACCCTCAATTGTACGCCAAGAACAAGGCAATGATCGATAAACGTAATAAGGGGACTGGGCTACCGAAGTATACGATTTATGCGGGGCAGGTGCTGCAGCTATGAGTATACAGTTGTTGTACCAGAACATAAACGGCGGTGCGAAACACGATATCACAACCTTAGTCACCGCCCTATCATGGTCAACTAAAAGAGCAGGAGCACCCGGAACGCTCGACATCACTATCATAAGCGATCCGGACGTCAAAATTGATCATGGCAGCATACTGGCACTGAAAAATGGGGGGGAAGGGCTGTTTTATGGGTACGTCTTTAAGCACTCACGTAACGACAAGGACAAGATTCAGATCACGGCATATGATCAGCTTAGGTATTTAAAAAACAAGGATACCTATGTATTTAAGGGCAAAAGAGCTGATCAGGTTGTAGCAACGATTGCGGCAGATTTTAAGATAAAAATCGGCAACTTAGCCAACACAGGCTATGTCATCCCGAGGATGGTTATGGACAGCAAGAACCTGTTCGACATCATCCTTCATGCTCTCGATCTGACATTGATCCATTCCAAACGGATGTTTTACTTATGGGACGATTATGGCTTACTCAGGATATCGAATGTAAAGGATGGACATACAGCCCTAAATCTCGGTGATGGCAGTCTAGTAGCTGACTATGAATACCAGAGCGACATAGACAGCGATACGGCTAACCGGATCAAGCTTGTTCGGGACAACAAAGAGACTGGTAAGCGTGATGTGTACATTGTAGAGAATACCGACAACCAAAAACGTTGGGGAATGTTGCAGCACTATGACAAAGTGGATGAGAAGCTGAATAAGGCTCAAATTGAAACTCAAGCTGACAACCTGCTTGCACTCAAGAATAGGCCGACTAGAACGCTGACCATCGAGGCTATCGCTGATTTGACCGTTAGGGCTGGGCGGTCTGTATTTGTAAAGATCGCAGATATCGGAATATCGGGCTGGTATGTGATTGATGAGTGTAAGCACAACCTAATCGACGAAAAAATGAGTTTGAAACTGGTGGTGGTGTAATGCTAAGTGATTGCATCAAAAAAATAGCTCAATCGGCCAATGATGAAGCTGTGCCAATGAAGATTATGTTTGGTAGTGTGAAAAATACGTCACCGCTTGAGGTGTTGGTCGATAACCGTTTTGTAGTGGATGATGATATGTTAATTGTGCCTGGTGGCGTGACTCTACAAGTTGGTGACCGAGCCATACTGTTACGTGACGCTGGAGGACAGCAGTTCCTTGTCATGGGGAGGCTTGGCGATGCTAACACCGCGTAATGCTGACGGGCTCACAATCGGTGATGTTGAGGTACAAACAGATGCAGACCGGCCATCCCTCACGTATAATATTGACTTTGACACAGGTCGGATACGTGGCGTGGCCGATGGATTGGACGCGGTTAAGCAGGCAATACACATGGTTCTACAGACCGAGCGCTTCGCCCATACCATCTTTAGTTGGGGTTACGGCACAGAGATGGGCCAAGTAGTCGGTAAAAGCGAGCCCGTGCTGCAGAGTGAGATCAAGCGGATTATCACAGAGGCGCTGACTGCCGATGAAAGGATAACAGATGTCAAGGACTTCACATTTAAACTAGTAGATAAACGTACGGCGGCGGTGAGTTTCACCGCTGTTTCTGTTTTTGGAGATATCCCTTTCAGTCGGGAGGTGAACACATAATGACCATAATAACATACGAGGAAATACTTGAGCGCTGCCTTGAGCGTATCCCAGATGACATGGATAAGCGCGAAGGCTCTGTAATTTATACCGCTCTCGCGCCGGCTGCAGCAGAACTTGCCATCATGTATTCGTTGCTGCAGTCCGAGATGGACAGAGCATTTCCAGATACAGCGGCTGACATCGACTTGACG
>NZ_BALG01000053.1 GCF_000315235.1 Paenibacillus popilliae ATCC 14706
GTTCGAAAGAACTTCTGGCCACGCGTACGTTCCTTCACCGGACTGCAGGATCTCAATCGCCAAGTGCGTCACTGGCTTGACACCGTCGCCAACCTGCGACTGCACGGGACAACATTCCGGGTGCCGGCGGAAATGCGGAAAGAGGAAACGCTGAACCCAGTCACCGCGATCGCCTTCGCACACGCAGAGCGGCACCAGCGGAAGGTATCCAGCGACTGTTACGTCTCCTTCGAGGCGAATCGGTACACTGTTCCATTTCAGTATGTCGGCTCCATCGTGGAGGTACAGGACGAGAAGAACGGTACGCTTCACTTCTACGCCGGCGGACAGCTCATCGCTGAGCATCCGAAATCCATGGGACGACACCAAATCGTCAGCAACAAAAAACACTTCGAGGGCATTCGCAGCATAGCGAGTCGTCCGGTTGGAGAACCCACGCCTCGCTATGTCACACAAACTACGCCAGAAGTGTTGGAACGCTCGCTTTCGGTCTATGACTCGCTCATGGAAGAGGTGGTGCCCCAATGATTCTGCAAGAACGATTGGAGGCAGCGATTCGCCACTTTGGGTGGGTTCGCATACCGGAGATCATCCATCAGCACGCCGAAGAAGCGTCTAAAGCCAATATACCGTATCTGGAGTTTTTGGACAAGCTTCTGGCTGAAGAATTGCTTGCCAAGCACGACCGGTTTATCCAAACCCGGACGCGCCTCGCGCACCTGCCATTCCGCAAGACGCTGGATCAGTTTGACTTCGCCTTCCAGCCATCCGTCGACGAGCGACGGATCCGGGATCTCTCCACACTTCGCTTTGTGGAGCACCAAGAGAATCTTATCTTCCTTGGACCGCCTGGTGTAGGCAAAACGCATCTGGCTGTGGCGCTGGGGCTTGAGGCGATCAAGCAGCGGTATACGGTCTATTTCATCACCGCTCATGATCTTGTGCAGACGCTGCAGTCGGCTCATTTGACGAACACGATCAAACAGAAGATCAGAATGTTTATTAAGCCGGATCTGCTCATCATTGACGAGATCGGGTACCGGAAGATGGACGAAACGGCCGCCCACTTCTTCTTCCAGATCGTCTCCGAGCGCTATGAGCGCGGCTCGATTATGCTGACGTCAAACAAGACGTTCGGCGCTTGGGGTGATATCTTTGGTGACACGGTGCTGGCAACGGCGATCCTTGACCGCCTTCTCCACCACTCCAGCACCGTCAATATCAAAGGTGAGAGCTATCGCATCAAAGATAAGAAAAAGGCCGGCTTCTTTCGTCCTGATTCAATAGGCGATGCTGAAGCCGACCGATGAAATTGGGGAATTTTCGAGCGATACTTTTGGGGAATTTTCGAGCGATATTGACA
>NZ_BALG01000052.1 GCF_000315235.1 Paenibacillus popilliae ATCC 14706
GCTGGCAAGTGCCTCTTTCTTTTTCTAGTAAAAATGCAATTTAACTAGGCATTTTTATGCTGCTATTCTTAGCACTTTTAGTTTGCCATAAACATCCTGCAAGCTCCTGATCTTGCCGGTGTACTGACAATTCATTTTGAATATCTTTAATTTTCAAATAAATCCCTCCGCTTTTTTAAAATAAAAAAAGAGCCCTCTTGATCCAAAGTTGTCAACAGTTTACGTTCATGCTGCAAAGCTTCTTCCGGATCTACCGAGCGGAGTCCCAATTCTGCCTTCACTTTCTCAAAATACGAAGCTGGAATCTGATCGTAATCAATAGTAACGGAAGGTTTAATCGCATCCGGGATCTGATCAGCAATTCTTTCAACCACTGCGGCAGAATGTAAAGGATAGAGTTCTTCCCCATCAATCACATCATAGGGGAAATTTTGTGTTTTGACATTAGGCGACGCTGAAGCCAACCGATGAAATTGGGAAATTTACGAGCGATATTGACAAGGAAGGAAAAAACAAATCATTTAGCTATAGGATATATTCGACAATAAGATGAAAGAAAAGATAAAGAAGACATTTCTGAACAAACGCAGCTTATAAAAATCCAGCAATATTGTGACTTTAATGAATTAGAATTGGTCGCAGTGTTCAAGGATATTGACTACTCTGGCTTCAGGATTCCTTACACCAAACGTCCTGATTTAATGAGTGCGTTTGAATATCTGAAAAATAATAGGCCAGTATTCTTGTGGACTTCAACGAATATTACTCGGATAATCTTAGCGAAGTAACGATGGAAAACAAAAAGACGAACGCTGAAAAAGGAAGATGGAACGGCGGGCCTGCTCCATTTGGACTCATTAGGCAAGGGAACTGATTGTTGCAGAGATCGTCCCCGATGTAACTGCTTCCGTAAAATTTAGATGGGGTGAAATATTTGAAATCAAATCCACTTCACAAAAAAAGAACAGGTGCGGCATATTCTTTTACTAAGTAAAAAAATAGCTGCCAAAAAAGGCAGCTATGCGTAATTTACGCATAAGTTGGATAGGAGTGGAGAGAAACCATACTGTGACTTCATTATATTGTATCCGTTTTCATTTTGTCAATAGGTTTACTAAAATTATTTACATTAATTCACAGTTTTCCGCAACACCGCAAATCAGGACTTTTTCCCATAAATATTTGTTCCATCGCCGAATCCGTAAAGTGGGTCCTGCAGTTGCCGAAATTGTGCTTCGCATAGCGGGAAGGCTGGCAACCAAGGAATCCAAAACCGCAGATGGCCCGTTCCAAACCGCAAAAAGAATACGGGCCAGTCCCTTCACACATAAACCTGGAACCCGATCCCGGTCAGCAGCTCATTGGCCCGATCCGCATCCTCCTGCTGGCGGAAGGACAAGCGGAGAACGCCCGGCACGTCTTCGCGACTCTCAAGAATTTGAAGATTGCTCAAATTAATCTGATGCGTGCCGAGCTCGGTAGCGATTTTCCCGATAATGCCTGGCGTGTCCGGGACATCCATGTACAAATCGTGGAGCCCGATCAGCACGCCTTTGCGCCGCTCCGGCATCCGGCTGCGAAACTCGCCCGCCTTCGCGAATTGGCGCATAATCCCTTCGCCGTCCCGCTGCTGCAACAGATTTATGAATTGCTCCATATTCGCTTTCCAGTCATGAAGCAGTTGGAGAAGGATATCCCGATTATATAACAAAATATCCCTCCAAATCACCGGATCGCTCGAAGCAATGCGCGTAATATCGCGGAACCCGCCGGCGACCAGCACCTCATGGATACGATTGTCCTCATTGTATTGTTGAACTTGATTGACCAATGCGACAGCAACGATATGCGGAAGATGGCTGATGGCGCCCACGACCGCATCATGCTCCTCCGGATTCATTCGAATCATATGGGCTTTCGTGCAGCGAAGCAAGGAAACCAGCCTGCTGTACGCCTCCTCATCGACATCCTCATCCGGGGTCAAGACATAATAAGCGTTCTCGAACAGCAACGTCGAAGCCGCCTCCACGCCGGAACGCTCCGATCCGGCCATCGGATGCCCGCCGATAAAGTGCACCCCGCTCCACGACAGCTCGCGGGCGCAGCGAGCAATCGACGCCTTCGTGCTCCCGACATCAGTTACGATGCAGCCTGTCTTCACATCCAACTGATGAAGGCTTCTAAGCATCGATTCCAGCATACCGACCGGAGAGCAGACAAAAATATAGTCCGCATCCTGCACCGCGTCCTGTAGCGAGGTCGTGGCTTCATCGACGACCCCGCGCTTGACATACTTTTCTGTTGAAGAAGGATTTGGCGAGTACCCGACGACATGAAGCCCGGGGTTATTCTTGAAGCACAGGGCGAGCGAACCGCCAATCAATCCTACGCCCACAATCGCGATTCTCGTGCTCATATGCCCACCTTGAATTGCGCCAACGTCGCTTCCAACGCTTCGATCATCGCTTCATTCTGTTCGCAGGATCCAATCGTGATCCGGATATGTGTCGGATACTTTTTATGGCCTGCCCGCGTAATAATTCCTTTGTGCATGAGCGTCTCGAACACCTCCTGCGCCGGATAGCCAACGTCCACCATAATGAAGTTGCCATGGGCCGGGAAACTGGGCAATTGCAGCCTTGCGAATTGTTCCTGCACATAGCGGATTCCTTCCGCGTTCAGACGGCGGCACTCCTCAATGAATGCCTGATCCTGAACAGAAGCCAGGGCGGCCGCTTGAGCAAAGCGCGACGTATTGAACGGCTCGCGAACCTGATTGATTAGGCGGATGACGTCCGGATGCCCGATGCCATATCCAATTCGGAGCGAGGCCAGCCCATGGATTTTGGAGAACGTCCGCAGCGTGATCAAGTTCTTATATTGAGGCAAATATTCAACACCGTCAGGGAATGACTCATCTGTCACATACTCGCAGTATGCTTCGTCCAGCGCGACGAGCACGCGCTCCGGGACGCGCTCCATGAACCGCTCCCATTCGGGGCGGCCGATAATCGTCCCCGTCGGATTATTCGGGTTGCAGATCCAGATCAGCTTCGTTCGCTCCGTGACGGCTGCGAGCATCGCATCCAGATGATGCGTCCCTTCCTTCAGTGGAACTTCAACGGTAACTGCGCCTTCAATATCCCCGTTATGCTTGTATTGTGGGAAGGTCTGATCAGCGGTAATCTGCTCGTCGCCCGCCACTAAGAACGCCCGGCACAGCATCAGAATCACTTCGTCCGAGCCGGTCCCGAACACGATTTGATTCGTATCGACTTTGAACTTCTCGGCTATCGCGGCAGTCAGCGCCACAGCAGCCCCGTCTGGATAGAGGCTAGTATTTTCAATTTCTTGTCTCATCGCTTCCTTGGCATGAGGGGAGCATCCGAACGGGTTCTCGTTGGACGCCAGCTTAATGATGCGGTCCAACCCCAGTTCCCGCCTCACCTCATCGATCGATTTCCCCGGTTGATAGACAGGGAGATGTACAATACTGCTCTTCGATTGCATCCGGTTACCACCTTTCCTTACATAGGAAGTCGCAGCAAAGCGTTAATTTCTTAATTGTCGCACAAAATCGCATATTTGCAAAATCCCATCTTCCATAGTGGACTTCCCCCATGAACACCTTGCATTCCATGTCGAGCAAAGCCGCTACGGTCGCCGTCGCTACGCCATGCTGCCCCGCTCCCGTCTCGGCGATGACCTTCTTCTTGCCCATCCGCTTGGCAAGCAGCGCCTGGCCGATCGTGTTGTTGATTTTGTGAGCGCCGGTATGATTGAGGTCTTCCCGTTTCAGATAAATTTTGGCTCCGCCCAGCGTCTCGCTTAACCGCTCTGCAAAATAGAGCGAGGTCGGTCTACCGGAATATTCCCACAGAAGCTGGATAAGCTCCGCCTGGAACTCCGGCTCCTTCGTATATTGCTGATAAGCTTCTTCCAGCTCGAGAAGCGCCTTCATCAAGGTCTCTGGCACGTATCTGCCGCCGAAGTCGCCGAAGCGGCCATAGGCGTCAGGCAGTTCCCCCACCGTTCCCTTCGTCTGTGTCTGTGTCTGTTCCATATGCTCTCACCCTTTCGATAAATGCGGTTACTTTACGAATATCTTTTCTCCCGTCGGTCTCGACCCCGCTTGATACGTCTACCCCATCGATGCGGCTGCCGATAAGCAGCCTCCCCACATTGTCCGAATTCAAGCCGCCCGCCACATAAAGGGGGAGGCCGATCTCCCCGGCAAGCGAACGATAGTCCGCAATTACGGTCCAATCGAAGGTGCGCCCGGAGCCGCCTCCCTGTGACGGATCATGCGTATCCAACAGCATGGCGTCGATGGAATGCCGCATACAGCGCAGCATCGGTTCCACCATAGCCGCCCGGTTCCCGCCCTGCTCCGGGCCGGCAATCGGCACCGTCAGCCAGACCTGAACCTCATGCCGGCTCTTCAGCCAGGCCGGAAGGTACGGATCGTGGTCAGCGATCAACTGCACCGCATCGAGGGGCACCTCCGCCAGCACCTCGTCCACTTCTTCCCGTTGCGGACGGGCGAACACCCCAACCGTGAGCGGAAGCCTCACGCCCTCTTCCTGCAGGCGGGCCAACCAGCCGCGCACATCTGCAGGCGGTACGCGCCTCCGGCTTGCCGCGAACACGAACCCGATGCAATCCGGCTCGGCCGCTACGATCTCCCGCGCCATCTTCAGCCCGGTCAGCCCGCATATTTTGACGCTCGGCGGCCGTTCATGGCCGCCCCCGTACCGCTTTATCCCCGTTTCCTCACTCACTCCCGGCATGACACTCGCGCTCCTTCCGTCATACCGCGACCCGCGGCAGACCGCTCATCAATTGTTCTACAGCCGCTTCCACGTCTGGCTGCCGCATCAGATGCTCGCCGACGAGCGCGGCGTCGACTCCCCTATCCGCCAGCCGGTTCATATGCTCCGGCTTATGGATACCGCTCTCGCTGACTAGCGTTCGATCGGCCGGTACGAGGGCGCGCAGCCGTTCGCTCTGCTCCAGATCCGTTACAAACGTATGCAGATTCCGATTGTTAATCCCGATGAGCGGCGCATCGTCGAGCGCCAGTACCCGCTGGAGCTCCTGCTCATCATGAACTTCAATCAGCGTCTCCATGCCGAGATCGAATGCGCAGCGGTTTAGCCGCGCCAGCTCGTTGTCGTTCAATATCGCCGCGATAAGCAACACGGCATCGGCGCCGATGAGACGGGCTTCTTGCAACTGCAACTCATCGATGATGAATTCCTTGCGCAGCACTGGCAGCTCCGTCCGGCTTCGCACCGCGCGCAAAATATCGTTGCCGCCTTGAAAATAAATGCGATCCGTCAGTACCGATAACGCATCGGCCCCAGCGGCCTCATAACCGCGGACGATAGCCTCCGGATCGAAATCTTGGCGGATCACCCCTTTGGAAGGCGATGCCTTCTTCACTTCCGCAATCAAACCGACGGAGCGCCGTTTCTTCGCCGTCAGCGCGCTTATCAGCGAGTGACACGGCGGCAACTGCGCGATGCCCCGCTTCACCTCCCGGCGGTTCAGCGCCGCAGCCAGCGCTGCCACCTCCTGCCGCTTCGTCTCCACCATTCGATCAAGAAACATGACTCCATCCTCCTGTCGCTTCTCTCCATTGCTCCAGCTTGCGGAGCGTCTGTCCGCTATCCATCGCATCAGCCGCGATGCGGACGCCTTCGGCGATGCTCTCCGCCTGGCCGGCCACGTAGATGCAGGCCCCGGCATTCGCAAGCACGATGTCGCGATACGGTCCCTGCTCCCCGTGCAGAATGCGGTGGATAATGCTCGCGTTCGTCGCGGCATCGCCGCCCAGCACGCTGGACAGCGGCTGCGTCTGCAGCCCGAGCTGCTCCGGCGTGATGCCATACGTTCTTAGCTCACCATCCTTCAGCTCGCTAATCCGGGTCGGAGCGGACAGGCTGACCTCGTCGAGGCCGTCTTCGCTCGCGACGACGAGCGCCCGCTTCAGTCCCAGCTCGCGAAGTACCGCCGCGATCGTCTCGGTGCGGCTGCAGTCATAGATGCCCAGCACCTGGCGATCCGCTCCCGCCGGATTGGTCAGCGGGCCAAGCCTATTGAACACCGTGCGCACGCCCAGTTCCCGGCGCGGCGCCGCGGCATTTCTCATCGCGGGGTGGAACACCTGCGCGAACATGAAGCAGATGCCGACGCGGTCCAGGCATTCCGCGGCCTGGTTGCTCGTCAGATAGATATTGATGCCGAGCGCCTCCAGCACATCGGCGCTGCCCGAGCGGCTGGAGGCGGAGCGGTTGCCGTGCTTCGCGACCCGCACGAAGGCGGAGGCCGCGATAATCGCCGACACCGTAGAAATGTTCAGCTTGTGGATGCCGGAACCGCCGG
The DNA here is from genome assembly GCF_000315235.1 of Paenibacillus popilliae ATCC 14706. Classification (GTDB taxonomy): domain Bacteria; phylum Bacillota; class Bacilli; order Paenibacillales; family Paenibacillaceae; genus Paenibacillus_B; species Paenibacillus_B popilliae. The sequence goes on from NZ_BALG01000052.1 coordinate 6,388, forward strand.
TCCCGCACGTATCAAGCAGCCGATCCTGCGCGGTGATGACGTGACGGGCACGGCTGCGCATCGCCTCGGCGAATCCGACAATTTCGTCCACCGTCTCGCCCTTCATACGCAAGCAGGCCAGCAAAGCGCCGATCTGGGCGGCCGAGGCATGGCCGTCCATCACATCGGACATCACCTCCCGCGCTTCTTCGCGGCTCAGATGCCCGCCGGACAGTACAAGGGCCAGCGCTTGTTTCGTCAAGACGCTGTCTAGAACCGTGTGAGTACTCATTGCGATACGCTCCTTTCTGCCATAAGCTTCTTGCCCAGTTGGACGGCCGCGTAATCGTCCCCATTGATCGGAAGCGCGGCCGGCTCCGCGGCCTTAGCGGATGGACAGCCTCCCTTCGGCGCATCGGTGGATGCAGCCGCTTCCCTGCATTCGAATATCTCCTCCGCCGTCTGAATGGCCAGCAGCAGCGCCTTCGCCTTGTTGACCGTCTCTTCGTATTCCTGCTCGGGAACCGAGTCCCATACAATGCCAGCGCCGGCCTGAACATAGGCGGTGCCGCCCTTGAAAATAATCGTCCGAATCGTATTGCAGGTGTCCATATTGCCGTTAAAGCCCAAGTAACCGATGGCACCGGCGTACGCTCCGCGCGCTTCTTGCTCCAGCTCTGCGATAATCTCCATCGCGCGCAGCTTCGGAGCGCCGGAGACCGTGCCTGCCGGCAGACAGGACCGTAAGCTGTCGAAAAAATCTTTGTCCCGGCGCAGCGTTCCGGATACGTTCGATACGATGTGCATCACATGCGAGTAGCGCTCTATGCCCATATACGTATCGCAGCGGATTGTGCCAAATTCGCATACCCGGCCGAGATCGTTGCGCCGGAGGTCGACCAGCATCACATGCTCGGCCCGCTCCTTCTCATCCTTCAACAGCTCTTCCTCCAGCGCCAGATCCTCTTCTTCCGTCCGCCCGCGCGGCCGGGTGCCGGCGATTGGCCTCGTCTCCACCCGCTCGCCGTTGACCCGGACAAGCGCCGCGGGAGAGGTTCCAACAAGCGTTTCGTCGTCCATTTTCAGAATGTACATGTATGGGGAAGGATTCGTCATCCGCAGAACCCGGTACACATCAAGCGGGTCGGCCGTCGTCTGCCACTCAAATCGCTGCGAGAGGACGACTTGAAAGATGTCGCCGCCGCGAATATAGTCCCTTGCCCGCTCCACCTTATCCATAAAGGACGCCCGCGTCTCATTCGAACGGTACGCCTTCAGCTTGAAGGCAGCTCCTGCCGGTAGGTAGCGGCCTCTCTGTTGTTCGGTGGCCGGAGCAGCCAGCAGCTTCTCCTGCAGCCGTCTCAGCTTCTCCTTCGCCGCGCGTATTGCGCCCGGATATGCTCCTCCGTGTCGTCCCGCTCCAGATGGAGATTGACGATAAATTGCATCTGCTGCTTGACATGGTCGAAGACGATCAATTGATCGCAGAACATGAATTGAATATCATTCATCATCAAGTCATCCCGCCGATGGCGCGGAAGACGCTCATATTGCTGCACCAGATCATATCCGAAAAATCCGACAGCCCCGCCTGTCAGCGGCGGCATGCCCACCAGGGTCGGACTTTTGTACTTGCGCAGCAGCTTCTTCACAGCCGCTAGCGGACGCTCGTGGATCTCGGTGACGGCATCCCGTTCGGTCATGCGCAGCTTGCCGTTCTTACCCTGCAATATTAGAAAGGGATCCGTGCCGATAAAGGAGTAGCGGGCCCATTGAACTCCGCCCTCTACACTTTCCAGCAAAAAAGCATAAGGCTCATGCTCCAACCTTTGAAACAATCGTATCGGGGTCTCTGTATCCCCCGTAATGGTCTCGGAGACCGGAATAACGGGATAAGTGCGGGATAATCGCGATACTTCATCCACATGAGGATGCATGACATCCACTCCTTTCAAATTCGGGTAATTCGGGTGGGAGCAAGAAACAAAAAAACCTCTACCGCAAGGTAGAGGTCCGTTGATTCGATCATGTCATTGTGGATGAGCAAGCTCAGGGATTTCAATGGATGGATCGCCAAATAAAGGTAATATTCACCAAATGCCCCCGGTTGTTGCTCGGAAAAGAAAGGGAGGCCCTACACCTCTGGCAATGGCATCTGCTTATGACGTATCCATCTCTCAGCTCGACTCAACTCTACTCAACTCAATCTCATCTCAACTCAACTCTACTCAACTATGCTTCTTCACATCATACCCGCAAATAAAAGATGCGTCAACACCCGAACAGGGACAGACGGCATCTCCGTCACTACCTTACGTACGGGAACGCTTATTTCCAGGGACGCTTCTCCGCTATGAAGTAGCTAAGTCCGGACGCAACCGGGAAGCCTCGTTCAAGTACACGTGACGTATTTCCCGCTGCGATTTGTCTGTATTGACGGTAATCATCAAGCGAATGCACCGTGGCAAGCTGCCCGCGACGGGCACCTCCACAGCGCACATTAACGGCACCCACTCCCAGCCCGGCATCAGGCGTATGGCCTGTGCCGGGAAGGAAGCGTTCAGATCCAGGGTCATCGTAATCCATATGCTGACGATGTCCTCGGGAACGACCTGATTCACTGCCACGATATGTTCAAGCAAGACGGCCGTCTCACGCCGTATTTCAACCGCATCATTGCGCTGGACGGTGGTCGCTCCACGTATTCCCCTTGCATACATGCTTATGTTGTCTCCCCTTTCAACTCTTCGATGATGTTCCGAACCCATTCGATCGGCACATCGTGTCGGACCTCCACCTTGCCAATAGCGGTCGGCAGCACGAATACCGTCCGGCCCTCCTTGAACTTCTTATCATGCATCATCGCATCCAGAATCGCCTCGGTCGAATAACCGGCAGGAATCGATACTGGCAGTCCGAATTGACGCATCAACGCTTCCGTCCGCACGGCGACATCGGCTGCCGCTCCCATCTGCTCCGCCAGACGGGCCGAGCCGACCATTCCGATCGCGATCGCTTCGCCATGGAGCAGCTCGCCATAGCCGGCAACTGCTTCCAGGGCATGGCCGATCGTATGGCCCAGATTCAGAATCGCCCGCAATCCGTTCTCCCGCTCGTCCTGGGCAACGACGGCGGTCTTGACGGCGCAGCCTTGCGCCAAGCCATAGGCCAATGTTTCCTCATCCTTGGCCAGCAGCTTCCCGGCATTTGCCGCGCACCAATCGACGAAGCCGGCATCCCAGATTAAGCCATGCTTCACCATCTCCGCCAGACCGGAACGCACATCCCGATCAGGCAGCGATTGCAGGGTCGCCGTATCATAGAGCACGAACTCCGGCTGATGGAAGGCGCCGATAATGTTTTTGGCCAGCGGATGATTCACCGCAACTTTGCCGCCGACACTGCTATCGTGCGCCAGAATCGTTGTCGGCACTTGGATGAACCGGATGCCGCGCATATACGAGGCCGCCACGAAGCCGGCCAGATCGCCGACGACGCCACCGCCCAGTGCGACGATCGTCGACATGCGATCACAGCCCGCCTCCAGTGCGGCGCGGACGCAGTCCTCGAAGACGGCCAGCGACTTCGATTGCTCCCCTGACGGCACGGTAAGCGACGCGGCACGGTATCCGGCCGCGTGCAGCGATTGCTCGGCGCGATGCAAAAAACGCCGGCCCACATGCTCATCGGTAATGACGAGAACCGGGCTTCCCGCAGGGATGCCCGCCTGCCGGCTCGCCTCGCCAAGCCGGTCCAGCAGTCCGTTCCCAATCCAGATTGGGTAGGAGCGTTCGCCAACATCGACTCTCAGCTCTACGGGTTGCTTCGCTTCCTTATTTTCCATGACACTCCCTCCTAGTACCGGGCCACTTGCTGGAAGTATTGCTCGTAGTTGGCGCGAATCTCATCTATCGAATCTCCGCCGAATTTCTCCAGGAATGCCTTGGCGACCTCCCAAGCGACGACATGCTCCAATACGACGCTCGCTGCAGGGACGGCACATGCGTCGGAACGCTCCACTTGGGCCGTAAAAGCCTCCTTCGTATCGATATCCACGCTTCGCAGCGGCTTATATAAGGTCGGAATCGGCTTCATCACGCCGCGAACGATGATCGGCATCCCGTTCGTCATGCCGCCCTCGAAGCCGCCGAGCCGGTTGGAAGCACGCGTATATCCCTTCTCTTCGACATAGATGATCTCATCATGCACCTGCGACCCGCGCAGTCGTCCGGCTTCGAAGCCGATGCCGATCTCGACGCCTTTGAACGCGTTGATGGACATGACCGCCTGCGCGATGCGCCCGTCCAGCTTGCGATCATATTGCACATGGCTTCCCAATCCGACAGGGACACCTTCGACGATACACTCCACGACGCCGCCGATCGAGTCGCCCTCTGCCTTAATCGTATCGATATAGGCCTCCATTGCCTGCTCCGTAGCGGAATCGACGACCCGAACCGAAGACTGCTCGGTCCGTTCAATCATCTCATCCAGCGGGAGAGAATGCGGTGGCGCTTCGATCTCCCCGATGCGGACAACTTGTCCGCCTACCTTAATGCCGAACGCTTCCAGCAGCTGGCGGGCGACGGCGCCTACCGCAACGCGGGCCGCAGTCTCTCGCGCACTGGAGCGCTCCAGCACGTTGCGCAGATCGGTCAATTGATACTTCAAGCCGCCGTTCAGATCCGCATGTCCTGGACGGGGACGATGGACCCGGCGCTTTTCCTCGTCCGAGCCCTCCATCGGCCCCACGTTCATAATATTTCGCCAATGCTTCCAGTCTTTATTCTCGACGACCAACGCAATAGGAGCTCCGGTAGTATAACCATGACGCACCCCGCCGACGATTGCGGCCGTATCCGTCTCGATTTGCATGCGCCGTCCGCGGCCATACCCTTTCTGTCGGCGTTGAAGTTGAAAGTTCAACTGTTCAAAGTCAATTGCCAGGTTGCTGGGCATCCCTTCAACGATGGCGGTCAATTGCGGTCCGTGGGTCTCTCCTGCTGTCAAATAACGTAGACTCACCGTTGCTCCCCCTTTAAGCTGTATTGCTGTAAATGACTAAAATCCTTAACTCTTTTGCTCATTATAGTATAGGAGGCAACGTTTGACAAGAAAACAAAAACACGCTCTGAAGGCGCTATGCCCCCAAAAGCGTGTCATGTACTATGCGCATATGTACCGCCGCGCCACTACCTAGCAACAGGCGCCAAGAACCGGAACAGACCTTACGATCCGCTATCTCCAGACAGATGCGCGCTGCGAGGCCGCCCGCAAATCCGCAGAAGCTGTTCCCGACCGTTCCTTCTCCTCCAACAGTGGGAGCCAGTTTTTCAATGTCACTTCCACCCCAATAATTTGGGCGCATTCGTGGATGGTTAATTCTCCTCGCTGGTAAGCCGCAATGACCGTTCTCTTGTCCATGATCGTTCATCTTCCCTCCGTCCTCGTAGTCATCCTAGAGGATGCTCATTCCGACTTTGCAACTCTAGTATCGGAAGAAGGGATGCGGATTATACGCTAGATGTCATTTTACGGTAAAAGAACGTCTCTATCGTCTCCAGCCCGTATTGACCCGGATTGAAAATCTGTTCCGTGCTTCCCACAAAAAGAACCCCGCCCGGTTTGAGCGCATTGGCGAATTTGTTGTACACCTGAGATTTGGCGTCTTCCGTGAAATAAATCGTGACATTGCGGCAAATGATCAGGTCAAGCGAGGTGTCGAACTCGTCCTCCAGCAGATTCTGCTTGCGGAACCGAATCGCGCTCTTCAATGACTCGATAATCCGGTATTCTTCTGGACCCTGTTGGAAATATTTCCGCCGGTACAGATCCGGCACATCCTTCAGCGCTCGCTCTACGTAGCATGCTTCCTTCGCCTTCACCAAGACGTTCTCATCAAGATCGGTAGCGGTAATCTGAGAGCGCTGCAGCAGGCCCAACTCATTCAAGATCATGGCCAGCGTGTACGGCTCCTCTCCGGTAGAGCAGGCAGCGCTCCAGCAGCGCAGTTGCTTCGTATTGGCTGCCAACGCCGGCAGCACGCTGTCTCTCAGCGTGACCCAACGATTCGGGTTGCGCCAAAATTCGGAGACATTAATTGTCATCCGATCCAAAAAATCATCCAGCAAATCCGGGTTCTGCCGGATCGCCTCGAAAAAGCTGCGGAATGTCTTGTATCCGTTCTTCGCGCGCAGCGTTATCAACCGCCGCTTCATTTGCGCTTCCTTGTACTGCAGAAGATCAATGCCCGTCAGGCGCTTAATCTCCACCATGAAATACTGGTAATCCTCATCCTCATGCCCCGCTGCTGCGGAAGAGGCTCCGCTTTCGGTTATCGATTGACCGAAAGGAGCGGACGATAGGGCAGGCTGCCGCTTCGATTGATGCATCATTATTCACTCTCCACCACTTCATCATGAGTGCCGTTATTCATAATAACAAAGAATACGGCTGAACAGTATCTTATTCGCCATGTCCCCTTGCTTTTCCTGCTTTGTGTAAGCTCTTTTATTAATATTAGTCCTGAAATACAGGCGAATCATCGAATTTCGGGCGATGACTCAGATCCAGCTCTCCAGTATTCGATCATAGCTCAAGATATCGCTGTCGGCGAACAGATTCGCGATCTCTCTGGCAGCGCTTTCTTGCGAATCGGAGCCGTGCACCAGATTGAACGGGGTGTGGGACGCATAATCGCCGCGAATCGTGCCCGGCTGCGCCTCTCCTACCTTCGTCTTGCCAATCATCAAGCGCGACAAGCTGATAATTTCATCACCTTCCCAAATCATGGCGAACACAGGACCAGAAGTAATGAAATCAACTAATTCACCAAAAAAAGCCTTTTTTGCATGTTCGACATAATGGCGTTCGGCTTGTTCGCGCGTAATCATCATTAATTTCCCAGATGCAAGCTTCCATCCTTTGCGTTCAAAGCGGCTTACGATGTCCCCGATGAGCCCTCTTTGCACGCCGTCAGGTTTGACCATGATGAATGTGCGTTCCATAGATTCACTCCTCAATTCATCTGAAGTAGTCCAGCGAACCAAGTATATCAAAAATATCATCATTTCGCACCTTGACTTTTTGAAATTCGGATTAGTGGGATCGATTGGCAATAAAATAGGCGATATCCTGCAAGTTTTTGCGCGCGCGTATATCAGGCAGCTGCTCCAGGGCATGAATCGCTTTGTTGATGTAGCGTTCAGCGAGCTGCTCCGCACGCCGGATGCCGGCGCTCTCCCGAATATGATGTAAAATCGAAGAAACATCCGTATGTCCGTTCAAGTACCGGATGCGTTCAATGTCGCACAGCAGCGCCTGACGACGGCCTGTCTCTTCCAATGCATAAATGACAGGCAGCGTCAAATTGCCCTGCCGGATGTCATTGCCCGGAGGCTTCCCCAACTGCGCTTCGGTGCCGGTCAAATCCAGCACGTCATCGCGAATCTGGAACGCCATCCCGACATTGTAGCCGAACCGGTACAGCTGGCGGCCGATGGCGGCCGAAGCCCCGGAAGCGATCGCTCCCAACTGACAACTGATCGCGATAAGAAGCGCGGTCTTGCGGCGGATTCGCAGCAGATACTGTCGCTCGGATTGGGACGTATTGAAGAAATCTCGAATCTGCTCCATTTCCCCGATGCACATTTGAACCATTGCTTTCGACAGAATGAAGTGAATTTGCGGGTCCTGCAGCTCAGTGGCAAGAACCAGTGCCAGCCCATAAATGTAATCTCCGGTATACATAGCCACTCGGTTGTCCCATTTTGCTTTGACTGTCAACTGTCCCCGCCGCATATCGGCATCGTCGATCACATCATCGTGAACGAGCGAGGCCATATGAATCAGTTCCAGAGGGACGGCTACATATTTGAGCCTCTCCAGATCATAGGTTCCGAATTTGCCGGCCAAGAGAACGAAGACCGGGCGGATGCGCTTGCCTCCTGCCTTAAGCAGCTGCAGCGAAGCATCATTCAGTGTCCGGAGATCGTTCGCGATCGAACGTTCCAATTGCTCCTCGATATACGATACATCCTGCTTCATTGTCGCATAAATGTCCCACAATTTCATGACTTCACCTAACCAACCGTATTTTCCGACCAAAGTTCAAGCCGAACTTCATGATCAATAAGCCCTAACTCGTACGCGTATTGGAAATAGCATTGAAGCCCTTCCTGCTGCGGACGATCGAAATCATAATTTAAATTAGTAAAATAATTCATCCAATAGTCGACCGTACCACCGATCGCGCGTACGGCCTCCTGAGCCAGCGGGCGCGGATCGAGAAGGCTCTTTTGCTTGCTGGCTTCGAACGCCTCCATAATAATCTTGATATCATCGCCATGCTGGCGAATAACGTCCCGGTTGACAGCCCATACCGCGAAGGTCATCCAATGTCCTGTGCATTGGCGCCACTGCTCTCCGAGATCGATCACTTCATATCCGGGGTTATTCCAGGAAGCCCGAATGGCATGATCGCCGATAAGAACGGCGCCGTCCGCTTCAGCCATCATCGCGTCTAGATCCGGATCCATCGGAATGTAGTCCGGGCGGGCATGATAGAACTTCGCGGCGATAATCTTGAACAGGTTGGTTGACGTAGCCGACGTTGTCGACAATGCGATTTTGCCCCGGAGTGCTTCATCCAGCGGTTTCTTCAAAAAGAGAAAGATGGAATTGACACGACCGTGCGCACTGACCGACAAATTCGGGAACAGCGTATATTGCTCGGAGGAAATGCCGTAAGCAAACGCCGAAATCGGTCCCATATCAATCCTGCCTTCACGCATCGCTTGATTCAACCCGGCAGGAACGGCAGGGATCAACTCCAATACAGCCCGGGTGTTCTTCGGCTGAAAATGATAAAAGATCGGCCAAACGTTCGTAAAATCGATACGGCCGATACGAATATGGGACGGGTTATTGTTCGTGTCTTGCTGCAGTACCATCAGCTCCCCCCCACCTTCTGAACAATTGATGCCTGATATCGAGCGTGTCCAGCACCTTCCCAACCAGGAAGTTCACGATATCATCCAACGTCTTCGGATGATAATAGAACGCCGGCATCGCCGGTATGATGCGCACGCCCATATGTGCCAGCTGGAGCATATTTTCCAGATGGATCGCATGCACCGGCGTCTCGCGCGGCACGACGATGAGCGGGCGACCTTCCTTCATCATCACGTCAGCAGCCCGCCCCATCAGGTTGTCCGAGGAGCCGTGGGCCAAGGATGACAGCGTCCCCATGGAGCAAGGCATGATGATCATCCCTTGAACGCGGTAAGATCCGCTGGCGATGCTGGCCCCAATATCCTGGATCGGATGGTACACGATGCGGTCGGCTTGTTCCCTGAACGCCCGCTCGATGGCCTCCTGGCGCCGGTTGACTTCCCAACCCAGCTCTTCCTTCAGCACCCGCCATCCGGCATCCGTGACGAGTAAATGCACGATGCAGCCGGCTTGCAGCAGGCATTCCGCAAGCCGGATGCCGTAAATCGCCCCACTCGCCCCGGTAATACCAACGACATAACGTTTGTTCTCTACTGTCATAAGCTCAGCACCACCAAATCCAGTAAAGTGAAGACGAATACGACAATGCTCAAAATGCCGTTAAGCGTAAAGAATGCAGTGTTCGTCCGGCTCAAATCATACGGCTTGACCAGCAAATGCTCATAAATGAGCAAGCCGGAAGCAATCACGATCCCGACAATATACCACCAACTCAATTGAGTGACGAGCAGCAGCAAGAGGAAGCCGATCGCGGTAACAATGTGAAACCCACGCGCAATCATCAATGCCTTCGCAATGCCGAACCGGGTGGGAATCGATTTCAATCCTTCCTTGCGATCGAATTCGTAATCCTGGCATGCGTAGATGACATCAAAGCCCGTCGTCCAGCAAGCCACCGTTAAATAAAAACTAATAGAAGTCCAGTTAACCTCATTCGTTACCGCAACCCATCCCCCTAGCGGGGCAAGAGCGACCGTTAAGCCGAGAATAAAGTGGCACAACCACGTAAATCGCTTCGTGTATGAATAAAATACAAGCAAAAAGACGGCAATAGGCAATAAATAAACAGCCAGCGGCTGCAAATTGGCGGCTGCCCAGAACAGCAGTCCGAACGATACGGCTGTGAATAGGATCACTTCTCCTGCCTTGAGCAGACCAGCCGGAATGGCGCGGTTGGCCGTACGTGGATTTTTGGTGTCGATGGCGGCATCAATGAGCCGGTTCAAGGCCATCGCCGCGCTTCGTGCTCCGACCATGGCCATCAGAATCCATCCCCATTCAGCTAGCATAGGGAAGCGGTTATCCATGACCATGGCGCCGAGGATAGCGCCCATGAACGCAAACGGAAGCGCGAATAACGTATGTTCGATTTTGATCATTTCCAGGAAAATACGCACTTTTTTATACATGTCCAATCCCCTTCGTGCCGATATGCAGCGCGGATATTCCTCCCGTCAGCGGCTTCGCCTCCACTTGCTCCAGTCCAGCGGCGCGGAACATGTCGGCCAGTTCCTCGTGGCCCGGGAACGAAGCTAACGATTCCGGCAGCCATTTGTACTGCTCGTAGCGCTTGGCAATCCATTTCCCCAGTATCGGAAGCAGCCGTTGGAAATAAAAATAGTACAGCCCTTTGAACGGCTGCCAAGTCGGCTTGCTCAACTCCAGACATACGACCCGTCCCCCGGGCTTAACCACTCTATGCATCTCCCGAATCACCTGATCATAGTCTGGAACATTGCGGAGCCCGAAGCCGATCGTCACATAATCGAAGCTGTCATCTGGGAAAGGGAGATCCATTGCGTTGCCTTCGACAAGCCGGATCTGCTCCTGCAATCCCAATTTTTCTATCTTGCGTCGCCCGACAGACAGCATCTTCGGACTGAAGTCCAAGCCGATCATCTGTCCGGTGCGGCTCGCCTGCGCCAGCTGGATCGTCCAGTCGCAAGTCCCGCAGCACAAGTCGAGCGCGGTCTCTCCGGGCTGAACATTCATCCGGCGCATCGTATAATTTCGCCACACTTTATGACGCCGGAAGCTCAGAATATCATTCATGATATCGTATTGATAAGCAATATTCTCGAACACATCATGAACATATTTTTCTTTGGACTTCCCCGTCTTTGGCGAGTGCGTCTCCATGTTATGCCTCACCTTGCCCTTCACCTCAATCCGGTAAGTTAGCTGCGTTGAGCCGCAGCATTCGTCGGAGAAGACGTCAGAACGAGCGGGCGAAGCAATTGGACGACCTGTCCTGTCGTTCCGGCGTCCAGCGACATCGCGGACATAATGGTCTGCAGCTTGTCCTGAATGACCCGAATCTGGTACGCCAACTGCTGCCTTACTTCATACTTCGCCATCATCGCGCTCCAGAACGCGTTGTCGTAGGCGCGTTGCTTCATCTTTCTTCTCTCTTCTTCCGTGCCTTGTTGCCATACATGCCAATAAGACCAGCTGCCTTCGAAGCACTGGAACTGCTCGGAGCGTTCCCGCTCCTGATTCATCACTTCCAGCTCGGCGATCTGGTCGAGCAGTTGCTCCCAGAAGCTTACGTCCTGGGCAGCCATACGATGGTTGAACGATTGGAACAGCGTCTTTCGCAGAGAGACGCAAACGCGCAAATATTCCTCCGCCGTCATCGCCCACAGCTTCATCTTCTCGATCGTGGCCACCTTGAGTTGATTGACAGCGCAGACCGCCTGGCTCAACGCCCGGATGGCATCGATTTGTCCCGCATGCGCGAGCAGGTGATAGAAGCGGCTGCTGAAATAATCTCCCGCCAGCACTTTAAGCTGCCGGGAACGCAGATTGCGATCGCCCTCATCCATGGTCGCCATCTCAATCATGTCGTGGGTGTCAAGACCCACTTGCACGAGCGAAGTCACCAGTGCAATCAGTTCGCTGTGCTCCGCCCCCTTCTTGCTGCGGTTTAAAAAGGCGAACATCAGCTCCACCCGCGTGTGTGGGAACGCAGGCAGGTCAGTGTACGCCTGTATCATGTCATGTTCTATGTACCGTTTTGCCAATTGCGAAATGTGATTTACTTCCATTATGAGTCCTCCGACAATACGCGGTTAGTCATCCTGGCGGGATGTCGCAATCTAAATCATTATATCACAGGTTCCATATGATCGGGCATATTTTCTTGTTGTGCCGCCGAACCAGGCATGTCTCCTATCTATCTCCGGGAAAAGTCCGATCCCAAAGCGGCGTATAAATAAAGCGAAGCGCCTGTTCCGTATCCGGTGTAACAATGCGCTCACGGATGGCCTTCAACCGTTCCGGTGTCGCTTCCTGCTTGTGCGCGTCCAGCGACAGCAAAACATAATTTTTCTTCAAGCGCTCGTCCTGTATGACGATCCGCAGCAGCATCCGATTCACATTGTCCGTTCGGGTGAAGCTGTGATGCAGCAGCTCATAGATGTCATGATTGATCGCATCCGGCCTCGTGATGGTGGAGGCGACCTTCATGTCAATGGTCAGCCCGTCTCCGTTCCAAGCCGCCCGACTCAGCCTGAGCTGCAACGGAATATGCGATAAATAGTCGACCAGCCGCGACTCGGTAACGGAGACCGTCTGCGGTAATGCCGTTACGGCAGCCGCCTCCTGCGGCTTGTTCCCGTCCGTACGGTGCACAGCGGACAGCCAGCCAAGCCCCGCCGTCAGCATGACGGTCGCCATCGCCGTCAGCATGGCCTGCTGCCATCGTTGAACCCGGTTCATTATACCCGCTCCCCTACTGTTCATGTTGAAGGCATCCGCTGTGAATCCCTTATTCCAGTCTGGACCCATAACAGGATGTCCATACCTCATCATACAGTGAAACTGCGCGGGATATGACTCCATTCCGCCGCAGACCAGCCGCAGGCATTAACGGATCGCAAAAAAACACCCCGAATCTTCCGGAGCAACTCGCCTTAATCCGTATCGGTATGCAGCTCACCATGCTTCGTCAGAATAACGGCCTTGCCGCGCACCTTGACCGCAGACGTATGATCGGTGAACTGCGCAATCAGCACTTCGTTCTTGTCCAGCTTCTCGATATGATGGAAGCGGGTATCCTGGCCCCGGGTCAACCCGAATACTTGAACGCCTTGATCCTTCGCCTTGATAACGATATAGTCGGTCTGGTTCTCCAACAGAACTCCCTCCTTTACTGTCGATACTATAACATGGTTGCGCCGCTTGCCCATAGCCTGTCTCGAACGTACAGGCACGTCTCCCCGCACAAGAGAAAGCCGCGACGGAATCCCGTCACGGCTTCACTGCGCTCGCGTTCCCCATGGTCACTAGAGTATGTAGATTCACTTATTTGATGCCATCTTTAAGTGCTTTACCCGGTTTGAACGCAGGGATCTTGCTCGCAGGAATTTCGATTTCTTCACCCGTTTGCGGGTTCCGTCCTTTGCGGGCGGAGCGTTCGCGTACTTCAAAGTTGCCGAAGCCGACCAATTGGACCTTGTCACCGTTCTGCAACGCGCTCGAAATGGCTTCGAAGACGGCGTCTACCACTTTCGACACATCTTTCTTAGACAATTCCGTGGACTCTGCAACCTCGGTAATCAATTCGGATTTGTTCATATTCAATTCACCTCCCGATTACACATGTCTTGTTATCCTTTTTTTCACTGTTTCCTATGAAAATATACATCATCAACCCTAAAAACGTCAGATACAGCTTGGTTCTACCGTCTTTCATGGTCGAGGAACAAATTTATAGTAATATATCACTATCACAAATGCAAGAGGGTAAAATCAACGCTGACCTGCAAAAGAATAAAAACAATCATGGTTTTTCACTCACCGCATCCCCAGCATAATAGTAGGGTTTAGCGCGGCTGATTCGATTCTATTGGGAGTAATACTGCGATTGGACAGAAAGACCTAGCTCATTGTGGTGGTTCGACCCTGCCCTAATGGAACGGGATTTATTGGTCTTAATGACGTGAATGGAAGCCGAAGGCGAGCGCTGGTAAAAAAAGTACACGAACACGCAAAGGTAAACCGCATGTGAAAACAGCTTTATACGATGCGGCATGGGCCGCAATGAAGCCAAGAACATTCTAAGTTAGCGGTTCGCTTTTGGAAAATGGCGGAAGCCACCTCGTATCTGTAGTTATATTGAACCGGTCGCGACGCAGATCCGTGGTCATCTATGACTATCGACGGACGAGACCGCGAAACTTCCTTGCCGGCTTCAACGGCTATCTGCACGTAGATGGCTATGCCGGTTATCACAAGGTGAAGGATGTGACGCTGGTGGGTGCGCGGCGCAAGTATGACGAAGCGCTGAAAGCAGCGCCGGAAGCCAGAGGCAATCCAGACACGGTCGCAGCGCAGGGGCTGGCGTATTGCATTGAACGCGAGCTGAAGGAGGCCCCGCCGGAGGGACGTCACAAGTTGCGGGCAGAGCGAAGCCGTCCGTACTATGCCTGGCTGCACCAGCAGAAATCCCGAACCATGCCCAAAAGTCTGCTGGGCAAGGCGATTGCCTATAGCCTGAATCCGTGGGAGAAGCTGAGCGCTTTGCTGAAAGATGGCATACTTGAGATCGATAACAACCGCAGTGAACGTTCGATCAAGCCGTTTGGTATCGGGCGCAAAAATGGGCTGGTTTGCGAATACTCCACGAGGAGCGGCGGCCAGCGCAGCGATGTACAGCGTGATCGAAACAGCCAAAGAAAACGGGCTGCATCCCTTCCGGTATCTCACGTAGCTATTTCGAACAGCTGCCGCAACTTACCGACTTGCAAAAGTCTGAGGCATTCGCTCCGTTCATGCCATGGTCATCGAACCGTATTCACAAAATCCTCCAGGATGGGAACATCAAGTTGACCACTTATCTTAGCGATGTATTCGGTGTTTCGGGCCGCGCTTTATTAGAGTCAGTGATGAACGGCGTTGTGCTAGAGCCAGCAGACGTGAAAGCGATGGTCAAAACCCAAGTCAAGAAAAAAGTGCCGCAGTTGGTTGATTCCTTAAACGGACGTGTGCGAGCCCACCATCGCAAGATGATCCGCAGGCATTACGACCATCTGGAGTATTTGGAAAAAGAAATGATAACTTTGGAAGCGGAAATCGAAGACCTGCTTCGCCCTTACCAGAAGGAAATCGAACTGCTGGATACGATTCCGGGAATCAATAAGGATGCCGCGGCGAGCATCCTTTCGGAAATCGGACCCGACATGTCGGTATTTCCGTCGGAAGGGCACCTTGCTTCTTGGGGAGGATTGAGCCCAGGGAATAACGAAAGCGCCGGTAAAAAAAGGACACGAACCCGTAAAGGGAATAAAGGCTTAAAGTCCGTACTATGCCAGGCTGCTTGGGCTGCTGCCAAAACAAAAAACACACGACTATCCGCCTTTTATTACCGCTTGGTCAAGCGACGAAGGCCGAAAAAAGCCAATATGGCACTGGCTCACCTGATGCTTCGCATCATCTTTATTATGCTGCGGACGGGTGTGCCCTATGAAGAACTCGGCCCAGATGATTTACCGAAAAAAGAAAAGGACATCAACTACTGGGTACACAAGATCAAACAACTAGGGTACAAAGTGGAGCTTCAAGAGTTAGGGGATGTTGGATAAACCCTGATATACCATATATTAGTTAAATAATTTATAGGGGGTGTCTTTTTGCGCCATTTTACAGAATCCTTCTACATCAGTGCAAAGAACCACATCCTGCTACTTCGTGCAAGGAGTCATTTTCGTACAAAAATGTACAGTCCACCAGTTCATAATTTGATGGAGCATGTTGTCCTTCGGCACGACGATGTCATACAATGCCGCATAAGGACTCAGAACCAAGGTTTGTTGTTGACGAATCATCTCGCTCACCCGCTTTCCATGATGCTTTCATTGTAAGCAAAAAAGTACAGTTGCCTCAATTTTCTTGAGGGGCTGTACCTTTAACATGAGATGGACTTTTTCAGTGGCCTCGACGAGTTCAGAGGTCTTTTTTTCTTTTCTTTACAAGAGCTATTAAATAGCAAATGTCCGCTATAACCAAACATATAGTAAACGGAGCAGAAATGTAAAAACTCATATCCAACAAAAAATGAAGTAATATCCAAAAAGCTAAGACTAATAACAACACACAAAAATTTAGTATACTAATATCTGCATATTTTAAAACAAATTTACTAAATTTCAAAAACAAGAAGCAGCAGCCCCAGTGAGGCCTCCACCGATTGCTCCGCCAACTCCTCCTATTGTTCCACCAGCTGCCGTTGCTTGAGGACCTCCTGCTCTACCTGCTGATACTCCTGCAAGGAATCCTGAAGTTCCTCCAGCAACTACTCCACCTGCTGTACCTGCAACGCATTTGCCTAAACCTTCCCAACTAAATCCACCACCATCAACTTGTTCCAGTTCATTACGATTAAGCTCTACAAATCTACTCATGTTAATTCCTCCTTATAATAGTGAATGCGTCCTTACATTCCCAATACTACTTCAAGCATGTAAACAAGTAAATATCCTATATAGGATATTTACTTGAACACATGACTTATGCAGTTCAATCCAACTGAGGGTAAACCGAAAAAGTCATAAAATTATAAAAAAACAACCAAAAATATTCTTGACTTTTTATAATTACCACGATAATTGCGGAGAATACCTTTTTCTCATATCGAGGTATACCTTTAGCGATTACAGGTGATTTCATTGAAACAAACCCTTGAACAACCCCGTTTCCGCAAGCTTTCTCAAGGTGAATGTGCAGGTGCGCCCATCCTTCGTACACTCTGGGATCAATTTGACTTCTCCCTGCTTCTCACACAATCGGGGATCTTCAAACGTAGCGGCGCTCCATCATGGATGATCTGCTTCTTATACGTCATCGGGCTTGTCTCAGGCTGTTCGTCCGTCAATCAAGTCGCTGACTTAGCCACCAAAGATGCACTGCTCCAGTTCATGTTCAAACCATACAAATTGGCTCAGTACACACTTAGTCGCTTCTTCATCACGCCCTTTGTCTGGCGAACCTTCGGCAAAAAACGGGTTGCCAGACTCCAACAAGATTCGGATACTGCACTCCAGGAAGGGGATGTGATTAATCTGGACGATACGCATTGCGCCCATCCTTATGCCAAGAAATTGCCGTTTTTATGTTGGCTCAAAAATTCTTTCACGAAAACGTATAGCTGGTGCATGAATCTGGTTGTATTGCAAGCTGTTCGTTACTACTGGGAATTAAGAGACCAGTAAAGGATGAGGTGTTTTCATATGTTTATGGCAAATTTAACGGAAGGTCAGTTCGAAGAGATGCTTCATATACCGGAGCCTTGGTATATCCATCGGGTTGATTTCAGCCTGGAAGCCAACAATTAGATGTGTATGTCAAGTTTCGTAAGCGGGCGTTATTTTCTTGTGCGAAGTGTGGAGCACCTAATCAACCGGTTCGGGATATCGCCAACCCTAATCGAACATGGAGGCATCTCAACTTCTTCAAGTATCCGAGTTACATTCATGCCGAGCTTCCCAGAACAAACGGTGGCCAATGCAATACCATTATCCGGGTAACCGTACCGTGGGTCTTGGACAAACCGAAGCATGACTTCACCTTGCATTTCGATGCGCTCATCATCGCATTAGCTAAGGATATGCCCATGAGTGCCGTCAGTCGATTTGTCGGAGAACATGATACGCGTTTATGGCGGATTCTCCATCACGATGTGGATAACGCCATCGCGGCGCAGGATCCCTCCTATGTAACGAAGATCAACACCGACGAAACGTCTGCTAAACGCGGGCACAACTACATCACCCTATTCATGGATCCGGAGCGAAAAAACGTCATTTGCGTGACCAAGGGTAAAGACTCCAGCACATGGATAGAATGCAAAAAGCAACTGGAAGCCCATGGTGGCCATTCATGTCATTCAGGCCGCAAACGAAGCCGTTGATGTAGTACGCAGCACGCAACGAAAAGGCTGCGCGGAATGAAAAGATACTCGGTATATGTGGCCGAAGAATCCGGAAAACCTGAGTGCCGCCCAACAAGAAACTGCTTGAAGGAGTGAATAGCTTATTCCAAGCGGCCAAACGAAAGACTCGTGGTTACCGCTCTGAAAAAAATATCATCGCTATGGTATACGTTTCCAATATGCGTATCGCACGCTCTGCTTTCTCACTGTAGGTCTCTAACGTTTTATCAAGTAATAGTCGAGCCGTTTCCAAGTCTGGAGCATCTAAAATGCCTCGAATCGTCGCACGTACAAGTCCGCCGTGCTGGTCAGAGACGATGTAATCTACGCCCCGTAACCCACGATGCTTGAGTTCTTGGAAGAATGTGCCCCAAGTTCACCCAGTCTATGACCAAGCACTTCACGTATTAAACCGGGCCTATTGCAGCTTTGAGCACCGCCGATTGTTGCCCTGAGCACGTGTATAAAAGTACACCTCTCGTTGCTGCATGATCGGTTCAATCCAAAGTAAGGGCGTGAAGCTGAAATGGATGCGTTATGGGAACGGTGTGCAGGTTGAATATGCACGAAGAGACCGTGGGGAAATATGGATAAATCCCGTTTTCCATATATGAATAAAACCATCTGCAGGGGGTCTATTTGCACTATTTACAGAGCCATGCTACTTCGTGCAAGAAGTCATTTTCGTACAAAATAGCTCAAGCCGCCCCTGTTCCCGAGAGAACAAGGAGTGCCTGAGCTATACTCCCTTTCCGACATGAATCTTCCGTCAGAGGATGATGGCAATCAAGCCGCCCGACCCTTCGTTGATGATACGGCCCAGTGTCTCCTGCAGCTTGTAGCGGGCATTGTCCGGCATCATCGCGATCTTGCCCTGGATGCCTTCCCTGACGATGGAATGGAGGGAACGGCCGAAGATGTCGGATTCCCAGATCTTCGTCGGGTCGTTCTCGAAGTCCTGCATCAGGTAGCGCATCAATTCCTCGCTCTGCTTCTCCGTGCCGATAATTGGCGCGAATTCGGATTCGACGTCGACCCGAATCATATGAATGGACGGGGCCGTCGCCTTCAGCCGCACCCCGAAGCGCGCTCCTTGGCGGATAAGCTCCGGCTCGTCGAGAGCCATCTCGCTTAACGTCGGAGCCGCGATCCCGTAGCCCGTCGTCTTCACCATCTCCAGCGCATCGGCGAACCGGTCATATTCCCGCTTCGCATGGGAGAATTCCTGCATCAGTTGGAGCAAATGATCCTTGCCCCGTATTTCAACGCCGACGACCTCCATCAAAATTTGGTCATACAGCTCTTCTGGCGCGTATAAGTCGATTTCGGCAACGCCTTGCCCCATATCCATCCCGCTAAGTCCGGCGCGGGCGATGAATTCATAGTCCATGAACTGCTGTACGATGCGGTCGACATCGCGCAGACGGCGGATATCTTTAACGGTATCGCGAACCGAGCTCTCATAGCTGGTGCGCAGCCAGTGGTTGTCATGGAGCACCATGACCCAGCTCGGCAGATTGACATTGACTTCATGAACCGGAAATTCGTACAGCACTTCCCGCAGCACGCCCATCACGTCATCTTCGCTCATCGTAGCGACGCTGAGAGCCATCACCGGAATGTCGTACTTCTCCTGCAGCTCGTTGCGCAGCCTAACGGTTTCTTCGCTCTTCGGACGCGTCGAATTGATGACGAGCACGAACGGCTTGCCGACTTCCTTCAGTTCGTTGATGACCCGTTCTTCGGAGTCGACATACGAATGGCGCGGAATCTCAGCGATCGTACCGTCGGTCGTGATGACGACGCCCAGGGTGGAATGCTCCTGAATGACCTTCCGCGTGCCGATCTCTGCCGCCTCCTGGAACGGAATCGGATCTTCGAACCATGGCGTATTGATCATCCGAGGCCCGTTTTCGTCTTCGTAGCCTTTTGCGCCTTCCACGGCGTAACCGACGCAATCCACCAGACGGACGTTCACCTCCAGTCCTTCCGCCACCTTAATCTGAACCGCATTGTTCGGTACGAACTTCGGTTCCGTCGTCATAATCGTTTTGCCCGCAGCGCTCTGTGGCAGTTCGTCGACAGCGCGAATGCGGTCGGATTCATTTGTAATATTCGGAAGAACGACCGTCTCCATGAAGCGTTTAATAAAAGTCGATTTCCCCGTGCGGACCGAACCGACGACCCCGAGGTAAATATCCCCGCCGGTACGCTCGGCAATGTCCTTAAAGATGTCCACTTTTTCCAATGATATCCCCTCCTCAAAATGTTCCGACGGACAAGAGGCTTTCGTCCGCCTCTCGTCCTTCTGAAACGATTGGCACCGTTGCTAGGATTGAACTGTTGCCGTTGTCGCCAGTGTTCTCCGCCGAGACTTCACGTTGTACAAGGGCATTGCGACGCAACTCGTACATGTTTTTGGACTAGTACCATCTTATTACGCACCTGTCGCAAATATGACCCCTAATCGCAACATTTTTCTTCGCCGGGCGGCACTCACGCCTTCCAAATCAGGTATATGAAAGTCAAAGAAAAGTATGACAACGCAAGCAAGACCGTACGGAAAAATTCTATACGGTCTTGCTCTTGTAGTGTCTCGCTTGCCGGCACGTTGATTACGATGCGGGTTCTGCTTGCGGGCAAGGGGCCCCTTCGTTCCATAGGTATGGGACGGATTTGACCGGTACATAGCATGAACTCTCGGTCAGCAGCGGGCGCAGATCGGCTTTGTCCTCGGCGGGCGGCGAATCCCACGCCTCGATTACCTGCATTAGCTCCATCGCGTAATCGGCGTAGACGCGTCCCTGTTCATCCATCATAAGCGCCAACGGTTCTCCACTGAACGGATTTCTCACGTTCGACGCCTTAAGACCGACGGCTGCTTCATCGATGCGGTAGAAGCCAGGGTAGGCCTCCTCCTTCGAAGGCAGGCGTCCCTGCTTGCGTGTGTAGGAAGCGACGGCACGGGCGACATCGTTCACATATTGCGCCACCGCCAAATCCATGATGCAGACCTTCGGCTCCGTTTCTTCGTCAATGATAAGATAGGATCCGGCGCCGCCCGCCTCGAACGCACTAGACGGTGTGGCACTCAGCTTGCCACTGTGCTTCAGTGCCTCGAAGTCAACGCGGAACTTCTCGTATCGGGGAACATCCTCTTCGCTATTCTGTATCGGGAGCAACCCGGTATCCTTCAAATATTCATTCACTGCGCTCTGTACGAGCAGCACGCTCTCGCGGGCAGACTGCTGATTCTCCTTCCGCAACTCCTTCGGATACATGCATCCTTGCAGCAGCGCCAGCAATAGAGCGGTTACAGCCACGATGCCGACCTTTCGTTTTCGGTTCACAGCCATTCCCTCCTGCCTGTTTCGAGTAGAGGATGATTCCGTTGAAAGCTTGCCTTGTTGAACATTCGTATTGAGCCATCTACCACAATGAGCTCTCGCCCCGCTGTTCCTCCAGCTTGCGGCGGACGAGCGCTATCAGTGGATCTTCCGGCACCTCGACCGTTACGCTTCCCGTTCTCCCGTTCAGCCGGACCTGGCAAGCCAGGCGAGCGCCCAGCGTCTCCTTTATCCCCATCTTCCGTACCTCAGGCGGCGTCGGCGCCGTAACGGCATGCGCATCGCCGGACACGTTCACCTTGCACAGGAGGCAGCCCGCTTTCCCTCCGCAGCGCGTTCGCACGGCAACTCCGGCCTGACGGGCGGCCGCCAGTATCGTCGCAGCCCGGACGACATCAATAACTTTGCCAGCCGACGTGAATGTTACGCGCGTTCCCACAGCGCCCCTCCTTTTCACTGCAACTGTCTCGGTGCTGAAAACCAGCCTTTTTTGAACTCACATTTCTATTTATCATTTACATCATGGAAATCAGGCCGTACAGCATGCCGGCCAATAACATTATGAATGCGATAAACGATAGAACGCCTTTGACCCAACCCTTGGTTTTCATTCTGGCGAACATGATTAAAAGGGCGGAGAAGGTCATCAGGCCAATTCCGATAAACGATACCCACATCTTCGTCATCCCATCCATAGCCTCTGATTCTCCCATTCCTAACAAAACTGTCCTTATTATACCATTTATATCCCCAGAAGAAAACGAGAGTTGATGTTTCCTCCTCGCAAGCTGCAGCTTATCCGGGCCAGTTGACAAAAAAAAGCAGCGTAAGCATCCGCTCACGCTGCCGGCCGGTTCGGGACGGTAACCGCTACTTCTTCATCATCATTTTCATCAACGCTTCCATGTTGTTCGGATTCATGCCACTCTTCTTCACGGCACTGACAATATCATTTATCGTAGCTTCCGTCACGGGAAGCTTCGCCACCGTAGCGACCTGCTTGATGAGTTGGCGCAGTTGGGTCTCGCTCTGAAGCGTGGAAGGCTTAACCGAGCCGGCAAGCTTTTTGATTTGGTTTTCGGTAATGTTTTTGCCGGCTTTCTTGTTGATCTTGTTCAAGGCTTCCTTCGGGAATTTGTTATTCGACATATACTCCCTCCTCAAGTCTGTTTACCTACAATGTATGAACAGACTTCATAAGAGGTGAGAGATACTGCCGGATTCCACATTCTGCCTTGAACGATCAGGACCAGGCAGCCACTTCTTCGATCTCATGCTTGCGGACGCGGCCCATCAAATATTCTACCGCCGTCTTCGCTTCCCTGCCTTCGAACAGGACGCGGTACAACTGCTCGGTAATCGGCATCTGCACTCCATATTGCTCGGACAGACGGTAGGCGGCCATTGTCGTGCGGATGCCTTCGACGACCATTCCCATCTGGGACAACACATCGTCCACGGCCATGCCTTGCCCGATCATCGAGCCTGCGCGCCAATTGCGGCTATGCTGGCTTGTACAGGTGACGACAAGGTCGCCAACGCCAGCCAGGCCCGCAAATGTAAGCGCATTGGCACCCATATTCACACCGAGCCGCGCTATCTCGGCCAATCCGCGCGTCAGCAAAGCCGCTTTGGCATTATCGCCGAAGCCAAGCCCATCGGTCAGACCCGCGCCAAGCGCGATAATATTTTTCAGCGAGCCGGCCAACTCGACGCCAAGAACATCGGGATTCGTATACACCCGGAAGAAAGTGTCATTCATGAACAAATCCTGCGCCTGCTCCGCCGTCTTCAAGCCGGCGGAAGCGACGACTACCGTCGTCGGGCACTGCAGAACCACCTCCTCCGCATGACTCGGTCCCGACAGGACTGCGATTCGCTCCAAGTCCCATTCGAACTCCGCAGCCAATACTTCCGACATGCGGGCGAGCGATTCGGTCTCAAAGCCTTTGGTCGCATGGACGATAATCATTTCATCCGTAACATACGGCTTCATCTGCCCCGCCACTTGGCGCATGGCAGATGAAGGCGCCACGACAACGCATGCCGAGGCCCCTTCCATCGCTTCCTGCATGCTGCATGTCGCCTTCAAGCCAGGGTGAAGCACGACGTCCGGCAAATATTTTCCGTTGCGATGCTTCTCATTCATTTCTTTCGCCTGGTCACAATTCCGTGTCCATAAATACACGTCATGCCCATTTTGTGCAAGCACCTCACTGAGTGCCGTCCCCCAGCTTCCGGCGACGAGCACGGCAACTTTAGCGGACACGCGGTACCTCTCCTTTCTTCGAGGCGAGGCGATTCTCCGTGCCTCTCCATAACTTCATAATATTGCTTTGGTGACGATAGAAGGCGAACGCACAAATAAGCAGACTGCCCCAAAATATCGGCCAATCATAACGATAAATCAAAATAAAGACCGGTGTCAGCAGCGTAAAAATAAGCGAGCCGAGGGACACATACCGCTTCCAGACAATCGAGGCGATGGCCAGCACGCCTGCCGTGAAGGCGGGCCAAAAAGCAAGCATCGCCAGCACGCCAATCGTCGTCGCGATCCCTTTGCCGCCGCGAAAACGGAAGTACACCGGCCAATTATGGCCGGCGATCGCCGCGATGCCGCATCCAACCATCACCCAGGCATTATCGGCCAGCCACCATCCAAGCAGCACGGCCACAATTCCTTTGAGCGCATCCAGCAGCAGCACGCAGATGGCCGGTCCCTTGCCCAACACGCGCAGTGTATTGGTCGCGCCGGCATTGCCGCTCCCATGCTGCCGGATATCGATCCCGCGCAGCCATTTGGCGAACAGCAGGCTGAAGCTGATTGAACCGATGAAATAACTTGCTACAATGACAATGATTGAATATACCAATTCCGTTCTCCCCTAACCTTCATCGGATTTGCGGCGGGTGAACAGCCGTATCGGCGTACCCTCGAAGTCGAACGACGACCGGATTCGGTTCTCCAAATAGCGCTCATAGGAGAAATGCATCAGTTCCGGGTCGTTCACGAAGATAATCATCGTCGGCGGCTTCACTGCAACCTGCGTCGCATAATTAATGCGAAGTCGTCTGCCTTTATCCGTTGGCGGAGGGTTGTAAGCGACCGCATCGCTTATCACATCGTTAAGTAGATGGGTCGGTATGCGCTTCGCATGCTTCTCTGCGACATGCTCGATGACCGGCAGCAGCTTGTGAAGCCGCTGCCTCGTCTTGGCGGATAGGAAGACGATAGGCGCATAAGGCATGAACAGGAAATGATCGCGAATCTTCGTCTCGAATTCATGCATCGTGCGATCGTTCTTCTCGACGACATCCCATTTATTGACGATAAACAGCGCCGCCTTGCCGGCCTCATCGGCATAGCCTGCAATATGCTTGTCCTGCTCTATGATGCCTTCTTCGCCGTTGATGACGACAAGGACGACATCCGCCCGCTCGATCGCTTTCATGGAGCGCATGACGCTGTATTTCTCGGTCGTCTCGTACACTTTGCCGCGCTTGCGCATGCCGGCCGTATCGATCAGCACGAACCGCTGTCCGTCCTTCTCGAACGGAGTATCGATCGCATCGCGCGTCGTGCCGGCAATATCGCTTACAATGACGCGGTCCTCGCCTAATATGGCATTGACGAGCGAGGATTTGCCTACGTTCGGTCTTCCGATCAGGGCGACCCGGATGACATCCTCATCGTACTCTTCCTCGGTCGTCTCCGGGAACCTGTGGACCACTTCATCCAACAAATCGCCAAGTCCTGTGCCGTGCGAACCGGAGATAGGCACCGGATCCCCGAATCCAAGACTGTAAAATTCATAAACATCGTCCATGCGTTGCAAGTTGTCTACTTTGTTAATCGCAAGAACTACCGGCTTGGCGGAACGGAACAGAATCTCAGCCACTTCCTCGTCCGCCTGAGTTACGCCGCTCTTCGCTTCGCACATGAAAACAATGACATCCGCTTCCTCAATGGCCAGTTCGGCCTGCACACGGATGGAACGGAGCATCTCGTCTTCGCCATACACTTCAATTCCGCCCGTGTCAATAATGCTGAACGGCTTGCCATTCCATTCGCCCGTTCCGTAAATACGGTCACGTGTCACGCCAGGCTTGTCCTCCACTATGGCCAAACGATCGCCGATGACTCGGTTAAAAATGGTCGACTTGCCGACATTCGGCCGCCCGACAATGGCAACAACGGGTTTTGCCATGCAGTTCACTCCTCATCTCTAATGCAAATCTACATGTAGTTCATCATATCAAAAAATCAGCGCCTTGGCTAACCAATTTGCAGGAGACCTGACGAATTTGCAGCTCTATTTATCCGGTACGGGCGATACACCACCCGCTCATTGCAAGCGCGTCTGAATCCATTTGTGCCGTGACCATTCGATGACAACAGACAGCAGCCGGGCAGTCACAAACACGAGCCACCACGCATCCTGCACGGCGGCGCTGCCGAATTCAGCGGTTGGGGACAGCTTCAATTGGATCAGCCACTCCCCCGCCGTTAGCCCCAGCGTCAGCATGATCCACTGTTGCGTCCACTCCCGTGAGCACAGCAGCACGATCGCAATAATCATCAGATAGGCGGCGCTGTGCACCGGGAGAAGCGGGAGCAGCCAGACCGCCGACTGGGCCAGTAGCGCCGTCCACAGCCAGACCGCCGCAATCAATACGATGCGTCCGGCCAGAGCGAACATGAGCCAGCCGGAGGCTTGTGCCTGCAGACCGCCCAGACTTCCCGCGATCATGCACCACAACAGCCATACCGGCTGAATCCCGCGTCCTTCCGGCAGCAGCCCGAAGCCGGCATTATGATAGAACAGCCAGAACAAGCTGACCAGGAGTATGACCGATCGGGCGGTTCCACGCAGCAGCACCTCCCTCCATCCAGTCACCATCAATATAGCACAGCAGAGCAACAAAATACGAGACAGCATCCCCGGCAACACATTGCTTCAACTCCGATTCCTTTTTTGCTTATTATTTGAAGGAGCCTGAAAAAATAAACGGCGGGCTCTTGAGGAGCCCGCCGAAGGACAGGGATTCGGTTACTTTTTGAACTTGTTAAGCATATCGCCGAAGCGCTCACCCAAAGTAACACTCATTCCTTGATTGCTCATAGAAACGTTCGGGTTATTGCTTAGCTCTTCCTTCATCACTTTCCTCTCTGCTTTTGGCGTATGAGTCGGCGCTTCTTCCGTCTCCTTGATGCTCAAGCTGACACGCTTCTCAGCGGGATTAAAGTCAAGCACCTTCACTTGGACGGTTTGTCCTTGCTTCAGCACCTCAGAAGGAGTCGTAATGTGGCGATGCGCGATTTGGGAAATGTGGACCAAGCCTTCAACGCCAGAAGCTACTTCAACGAAGGCGCCAAAGTCTACGAGACGTTTCACTTCACCAGTCAAAATATCGCCTGTTTTGATCTTGTCAGCCGCTTGCTCCCAAGGTCCTTGCTGAGTTGCTTTCATGCTTAGGCTGATTTTGCCGTTCGCCGGATCGACTTTCAATACTTTTACGTTTACTTTCTGTCCTTCTTGGACCAAATCCGACGGCTTATCGACATGGTGCCAAGCCATTTCGGATACGTGTACGAGACCGTCCACGCCCCCCACGTCAACAAATGCACCGAATTGTGTCAGACGCTGTACGGTGCCTTCCAGCTCTTGGCCTTCACTCAGGCTCTCCATGACATGCTTCTTGTTCGCTTCGAACTCTTCGTCAAGCACTTCTTTTTGGGACAGAATGAGCTTGTTGTTCTCGCGATCAATTTCCTTAACTTTTACGCGCAGCGTACGGCCTTTGTAATCGCTGAAGTCTTCTACGAAGTGACGCTCTACCATGGATGCAGGAATAAATGCGCGGACACCGACATCGGCTACGACGCCGCCCTTGACGACATCAACAACCGTAACTTCAAATACTTCGTTGTTGTCGAAATGCTGCTGCATAACATCCCATGCATTCTCGCTGTCTACTTGCCGCTTGGACAGAACCATGCGTTCCTTGTCATCGTCGATGCTCACAACCTTACACTCGACTTCTTGCCCTACTTGGACAACGTCCGCAATATTGTCTACGGATACGGAAGACAATTCGCGAACGGGAATGACACCGTCATATTTATATCCAATGCTAACGACCGCTTGGTTGTCGTCGATTTTGACAATCGTGCCTTTGACGGTATCCCCTTTTTTGACGGACACGATGTTTTCCATTACATCCTGGTTTGCCGCTTCGGCTGTTTCGTTGACTTTTGTTTCTTCAGACATGTGAACTACCTCCTCAATTGAAACCCCATTTATTGAACCCCGCCTTAGAGGCCGACTTCGCAAGGACTCTTCCGTGCCCTTCTGCAACCGGTACCACTATTACGATGCCTTACGATACGAATCCGTTGCGTCGGGATATCGTAACAATCTTGAAAATAACGTGTAAATAATACCTGTAGTATCTTACGTTAGCGGAAAATCATGCACGCCGAGCCTTGGATTCGTCAACCTCCTCGCTTAAGGCCGTTGATCTGGTTCATAATGCGGTCGGTTGCCGTCTCCAGTACGTTGCTTCCCTTCTTCTCCAGCAGATCCGACATATCAATGGGCGGACCATAGACGACCCGGGTCTTGCGGAACAGCTTATAGCTGCCGATAATCGCCACCGGAACGACAGCCGCGCCGCTACGGAGCGCAATCATCGCCGCTCCCTTCTTCGCTGCGGCCGATTGGTCCGTAGTGCGCGTGCCTTCAGGGAATATGCCCATAATATCCCCGTCCTGAAGCAATTGAAACGCCGTGCGGATCGTTTCTTTGCCGACGCCATTCCGCTTGACGGGGAATGCGCCCAACGCCTTGATGGCGGCTCCGAATACCGGTATGTTGAAAAGCTCGGCCTTCGCCATGAAGCGGATGCGCCGCTTCAGCAAGATGCCTATCGCCGGAGGGTCCAGCAGGCTGATATGGTTGGAGCAGAGGACAACGCCGTCATCCTTCGGTACATGCTCAATCCCGGATGCTTCCAACCGGAAAAGAAGGCGGTATATCAGGCGAAGCAGCGCCCTCATCATTGTATAAAACATAATTGATTACCGTTCCCCATCTCTGCATAATAATTTGGCCTGATCCACGATGACACGAACGACCTCATCTATCGTCATACGCGTCGTATCGAGCAGAATGGCGTCTTCCGCCTGCCGCAGCGGAGATACGTCCCTCGTCTCGTCCTGCTTGTCGCGAGCCGCAATCTCCCGCACGAATTGCTCTACGGTCGGACCGTTCACGCCGCTCGATTCGGCGTAACGCCGGCGCGCGCGCTCTTCGACGGACGCAGTAACGAACCATTTCTGTTCGGCATCGGGAAGTACATGCGTGCCAATATCGCGGCCATCCATTACGACTCCCTTGCGGGCAGCCATGCTGCGCTGGAGGTGGACAAGCCTCTCCCTAACGGCGGATGACCGGGCATACGAGGACGCAAGCCGACTAATCTCCGGCGTCCGGATCTCGTCCGTAACGTCGGTTCCGTTCAACAGAACGGCTTGCCTGGAATCAAGCGGAATCAATTGAATCGCGACACCCTGTATCGCTGCATGAATCGCATCCGCATCCTCCGGATCAATTCCCAATCGTAACATATGTAACGCTACCGCTCGGTACATGGCACCGGTGTCGATATACGTATAACCCAAATCGTGGGCAACGAGGCGGGCTACTGTGCTCTTCCCAGCTCCTGCAGGCCCGTCGATAGCGATATTCAAACGAAGCGCAGGAGCGTTGGACTGTACGGTCAACGAGTCTGACTCCTTCCTGGAACACTCACCATGTATAGAGATATCACTAAAAAAGCAGGCGTTGCCTGCGACGTCAAAATTATACCACACTTCATGAAGGGATGCAAAACGGGAAATAAGAGGATCTGCCCGGTCCCCGAATCCGATTCACGGCTTCTTCGCGGGGCCATCTGCCGGATGCGGCACGCCTTCCAGCCTCTCCACTTTGCAGAGCAAGCTTCTTATCCCGCCGTGCATAAGCAGCAACTGAACCGCAAGCAGCGCCGCAGCAAAGGCCAAACCAATTCGAACCATCCACCTGAAAATCCGTTCCCACCAATCCATAATTGCCGCTTCCCGATCGCACACCGGCTCCCACTTCCTCCTTGTTATTACAGCACAAAGCGCCGTCAAGCCTCCTCCTGTCTTCAGGGTAGATGCCCAGCCGGCGCTTCTGCGGTGCAAATGTTATTCGTGCACGGCAGTCATCTCTTCGATGTGCTCTTCTCGTCCATTTTCGGCGTTGATATAGATGCGGTATGTGTTGCCATTGATCTTACCGCCGAATTCATAGCACAGCACTTCTTCTCCATCATCATTTTTAATCAGGGACAGCCGCTCGAACAGAACCTCGATTTCCGGGTGCAGCATCTTCCGCGCTTCCTGCTTCGTAAGCTTGGCCTTGCCGATGTTCCGATCCTTATACTCATATACATAATCCGTCGCCTGGAGCCCAGTCACTTCCCCGTTGTCAAGCGCGACGCGCACGCTGACTTGCTGTGGATAGACATAGACGCCGTTAATGACCGGTACGAAGGTGAAGCTGCCGATGCGGTTGAATTCATTGTATTTGACGGCCTCCATGTCGGGATAGCCATGTTGCTTCAAAAACTGCTTAGCGAATTGGGTGGCCTGCTTCATCGAGATTCGCTTCTGCTTCATCTCGCGCGCGTCCATATACGCCATCAACATGCCCTGCTTCGTAAAATCCAACGTTACGGTTCCCTTCCCGTCATTACCGTAGTCGGCGAACGCCGTGTAGGATTCATACTCCGTTCCTTTGCCGTTATCTCGGACTTCAATTTTCTTGTAATTTTTTTTGCCCAAAAATTGTTCCGCCTTCTGCCGGATCTGCTCTACGCTTAGCGGCTGGCCTTTCAGCATCTTGACGGAACGCTTCGTATAGATATTGGCAATGGTAGGTCCCCAATTCATCTCTGGATACTCGCCTACTTTTTTGTCTACGGTTTTGAAGCCGTCGATAATCGTATTGTCCATCGTTTTTTGCTCTGACGCCATCGCGGTCTCGACATCCATCCAGCGCAAATTGTCGGCGAGCACTTTATGCTGAACCTGCTGTAAATTTTCTGAAATCTCGCCCGCGTTCTTATACAGCGTCTTCAGCGTTTTCATCTCGTCGTCCGACAGCGGCTTTTTGGTCAGATCGCGAATCGAGGTACGATAAGCGAAATTAGAGATACGAGACAGAAAATCCTCCGTCTTGTTGAACGGCAACAGTGTCAGCGGAAGCTGGTTAATCTCATTCTGCGCTTGGCTCGTAATCCTCCATACATTGGCGAGCCCTTTGCGGTGCATCGCCTGCGATAGTGAGTTGACCGCGAGGGTGCGTCCCAGTTCGCTGTGCAGCCTGTCAACATGGTACGTCAAATCATGGAATGCTCGTTGATATTGGTTTTCCGCCTTGATTAAGATTGAATTTTTCTCTTGATGCTCTTGATAGCCCCACACGATCGCTCCAACGAAAAAGAGCGTAACGATCGGAAACATGACGGCACTAAATCGTTTATACATGGTACAAACGTCTCCCTTCACAGCAACTTATACATGGATTTGTCCATAGTTTGCTGGAACAGCGGAAGGTTTATGCATCGTTTCCTTATGTTACTCTCTTCATCTGACAACGAGGCAACTCAAATCGGTTCTTCTTCGACTTCAAAATTATCGCGGTTGTCACACAGACATTGCTTGAATCCCGTTTCCACTCGGCCTTTTTCCCTCTTGCCGCGCAGCACGAACTTCTCGCCGCACCGGTTGCAGCGAATGGTTACTTTTACCCGCACACGCTCACTCCTCCATCATCTGTAAGAGGCGTTCACAACGTCGCTTGCAAACACCTCGCTTCATAAGAGGAAACAGCAAGAATCGCCCTTGCTTCCTAAATGCTAGTATTGCCTGCCGGTTCACATATTAATCTCTTCCTCCCGCTTCACTAGATGCAAGGGCGAGCGGGCATTCGCCCTGCGCACCTTCCCCATTCCGTAGTACCACAGAAAAATCATGAGCGGTACGACAAACCATATCCAGTAACGTGTCACCGTCAACAATATCAGATTATAAATGCCATGCCAGAAAATAGGAAACAGCAGGGAATAGGCCAGGTAATGCCTGGTCCGTCCGGCATTGTCCTTGGTGAACTTCGCCTTGCCCATATAGTAGCCCATCATAACGCCGAACATCGCGTGCCCCGATACCGGCAGCAGTGCCCGCAGGAGCAATTGTGAAAAGGAAGAATGATAAATCCAGGCATAAAGTACGTTCTCGATGGTAGCAAAGCCGAGAGACACGGCAACAGCATATAAAATTCCGTCGTAATGCTCGTCGAACTCAACATGATTATAGATCATATGATACAGCACGAACCATTTGACCGCCTCTTCCACCCCGGCCGAAATGGCAAAGGAGGAGACGAGCGGGGTGTCTCCCCACCACAGTACCAGCCCGTGCTGCACAATCATAATCGGGAAGACCATCAAAAGTCCGAGCAGGAACACGCGCACAACCATATGAATCGGTTCATAATCATAGCGGTCCTTCAGATAGAAGTACACCAACAGCGCAATGCCGGGGGCTATCGCTGCCATAAGCAAAGGCAGTATCGGCGTAGTTGATACCATCGTCTGCACGGCCGTATCTGAAGTGCTGGCGGCTATCGCTACGATAGCCGGTTCGATGCCCACACTTACACCCACCCCCGATAGCGCGCCGCTTCAGCTGTCTTGCGTACGCCAACCATATAAGCGGCCAACCGCATGTCCACTTGCTTCATCCGATGCGTCTCGTATACTTTGTTGAAGCCCTGGGTCATCAGCTTTTTCAGCTTCTGCATAACTTCTTCCTCAGTCCAGTAGTAGCCTTGGTTGTTCTGTACCCACTCGAAATAAGACACGATGACGCCGCCGGCGCTTGCCAAGACGTCCGGCACGAGCAGGATGCCCCGTTCCGTGACCATCTTGGTCGCTTCGATCGTCGTCGGTCCGTTGGCCGCTTCAACGATAATGCTCGCCTGAATCTGATGGGCGTTATCCTCGGTAATCTGATTCTCAATCGCTGCCGGAACGAGAATTTCGCAAGGCTGGACGAGCAATTCTTCGTTCGTAATCGTATTTTTGAACAAATTGGTGACGGTGCCGAACGAATCCCGGCGGTCTATCAAATCCGGGATATCGAGTCCTTCCGGATCGTAGAGTGCGCCGTTGACATCGGAGATGCCGACCACCCTCGCTCCCGCTTCATGCATGAACTTGGACAAATAGCTGCCGGCGTTCCCGAAGCCCTGAACGATGACGCGCGCATCCTTGAGCGGAATGCCGCGCACCTTGAGTGCTTCGAAGATCATCATGACGACGCCCTGCGCCGTGGCGGTCTCACGCCCCCTCGATCCTCCAAGCACGATCGGCTTGCCCGTAATGAAGCCCGGGGAGTCGAATTCCCGAATATGGCTGTACTCATCGACCATCCATGCCATAACTTGCGAGTTCGTCATGACGTCCGGCGCCGGAATGTCCTTGTTCGGACCAACCATCTGGCTAATCGCACGGACATATCCACGGCTCAACCGCTCCAGTTCGCCGAACGACATCCGGCGCGGGTCGCAAATAATTCCGCCTTTGCCGCCGCCGTACGGCAAGTCTGCAATTCCGCATTTCAAGCTCATCCATATAGACAGGGCCTTGACCTCTTCTTCCGTCACATCCGGATGAAAGCGCACACCTCCCTTGGTTGGACCGACAGCATCGTTATGCTGGGCGCGGAAGCCGGTGAACACCTGAACTTTGCCGTTATCCATGCGCACCGGTATCCGCACCGTCAGCATGCGAAGCGGCTCCTTCATCAGTTCCACCATATCTTGTCCATAACCCAGACGCTGCAATGCCTGTTCAATTACGAGCTGAGTGGAAGCAAGTAGGGAGTTGCAATTATTAGCGGTCATCATTATTCACCTCATAGGTTGATAGTAGATAAACTCGTGAAACCGGGGGTCTGGACATTGATGTGTCCAATGAGTTCAAGCTTGAATATACTGACTGACATATGATGACAAATGAAAACAGGGGACTCGCTCCGTTCCGAAGCGGGCTCCCTGTTACTCATCAGAAACCATTTAGGCGTGCCGAGGAGGGAAATGACTGCAAATGACGGAGATCGCATTCTCCGGGAGTATGCATGTCCCGTACTCCTCCAGAACCGCAGCGGTTACGGACGCGGCTTCCCCATACTCGGCAAGAATAGAGACCAGACCTTGCAGACGGTGAGAGTCGAAATCAGCCGGTTCAGCATAAAATATCCACTGATTATTATATTGGTATAGCGCGCCAGAGACGGAGAATTTGATATTCACCGTGTGGGCCGCCTCGATCAAATGCTCAAAATCGCGGAAAGCGAAAACGATGGTGTCGATCTCTTCCAGCGTCACTTCCATTTCATACACATCATCAAGCTCGTCTTCATCGGCGCCGCTTATATGATGCCCCGCGCCATTCCAATGGGTCCGGGTTACAATGACAACCATGCCTTGGGCAGGCATTGCAAACACTTCTACGGCAAGCGGTCCCGTCGCGTCGAATCCGAGTTCGGTGTAAGCCTGGTCCATCATTTCTGCGAACAATTCCTGCAGCTTCGTCATCTCGCGCCACAGATCTTCGCGTTGGATCCCGCGCTCCGACAAATCGTCGAACGTAAGAAAAACACGGATTTTATCTTGACTGAGACGTTCGATTTTCATGGACAGGACCCTCCTTTGCAACTTCGGTTATAACAGATTATGAAGCAACATATAATATGTGCTGAAAATGGTTCCTTGTAACCTCATGTTATCATTATTTCAAATGTTTTGCACTACATAAAATAGCCTGTCCGGATCTACTCAGATATGTACTAGAAATACTTAAAAAAAGCCGTCGATGAACGCTCGACGGCTCTTGTTGCTCGAACAAGACGGCCCAAATCGGCTGCATGATCTTGCAGCCCCTTACTTGCTATTCATTAGTGGCTGGCTTGCTGCTGCATGTCCGACTTTGCCGCTGACGGCTGAGCCGAAGTCTTCGAGTCGTTCTGGACGCTTGTGGAAGCAGCCGAAGAATTCATGGATGAAGGCAGCGGAGCCAGTCCGTTCTCACGCAGAATCGCGTCAACCTTGCGCTTGACTTCCGGATCGCGATCGATCAACTGCTTTACTTTGTCCAGGCTGAACTCATTCGCGTTCGATTGGCCGGACGCTTGAGACAAGGTGCTCATGTCAGCGAGATTGGACATCATCGTAGAGTCCATCATTTTGTTTTTCGCTTTGCCCATCACGTCCTGCATCACATCTCCAGCCAACTGAAGCTTGGACTGGAGGTTGGCAAGCGAGCGGCGATCAGCCATATACATGCCGGCGATTACACCGAGAGCCGTACCGGTAAAAAATGCTCTCATGTTCACTGTGTTCCCTCCTTGATGATTAGGATTCAATTGTTAGTGTTGTCGTCGTTCACCTGAACCATGCGCAATAAATTCAGGAAACCGTTGGGGCTTTGCCACCGCCAGAACAGCGAAGCTCGCTCCTCGCTTTTTTAGTGTGCCCGAAGGGTAATGAAATGAACCTCCGGCGGGCTGCATAATCGGAAAGGGGCATGCGAGGTCCCATATCCCCTGCTGATGAACAATCGCGTGCGATGTCCCTCCTTATCAGCGAACGGATACCAGCCTGCCGAGTATTGGCGGTAAAACTCCCCTGTTCGGAGAGGTCCGAGGCCCGGCAAGCAAATTTGGCCGCCATGCGTATGTCCGGATAGGACCAAATCGATGCCCTCCATATTCTCGCCGCGCAGTGATAGTGGATCATGAGTGACGACGATGGTGCATCCCTGTTGCTCCCGAACGTCGAGCATACTGATCCTGGTATTGGTTCTTCCCGTACTGAAGTCATCCCAGCCGACCAGCCATATCCACGCTCCGTCTCGATCCAACCGGAAGGCTCCGTTGTCCAGCAGCCTCACGCCCATTTCACGCAGCATATCGTCAAGCCTGCGGATATCGGTCTTGTAATCATGATTGCCATGAATGGCAATCACAGGCCCAAGACGCGATAACATCCGTATATTATGTCTGCAGCGCTCTAGTGGAACGCCGGCTTCCGTCATATCGCCGCCGAGGATGACGAGATCCGCCTTGTCATGCTCCAGCAGTGCCGCCAGCTCCCGCTCAGTCATTGTCCGCCGATGAATATCGGAAATAAAAAACAAGCGGGTCCCGTCGAAAGGTGACGGCAGCCGCCTTAACGACACTTCCTCTTCGACAATGTTACATCCGCTCGCTTCCCGCAACATGTAGCCCGCAACGGCACAGAAGCCCAGTACAACAAGACCGATAACAGCAATCACGGCGAATTACCCCTCCATCGCCATCTTATGACGCCCCCATAAGAAGAGAGCGATTAGCAGCCCGATAAACAGCAAAAACAATATATTGTAAAACCATCGCGTAATTTTTGCATAGTTGGAAGGATACAATTCTTTGCGGGATGGCAAATAACGATCTTCATCCTCTTCCGCATCAAGGAGAGCCCCCGCATGATCCTCCCGCTCGTCTTCCTGGCGCACCGATGCTGTTGTTGTGGTGACTGGATGAGACCCGGCCGGTTCCTTCCCAGGGGTGGAAGCCTTAGGCGCCGAATCTTCCCGCAGCCGACGCAGCGCAGTGAGCGCCTGGCTGTCTTCCATGTCGGGGGCCGCGGATCTGCGTGTGAACCCGCGGAATGACGGGTCAGGCCGCTTCTCGCTCATAACTCCCTCCGAAAGCGTAAAATAAGTCCCATAATCAAATCAATGAAAAAGTGAGCCGCAATAGGTGCCCACAATGTTCCCGTCCATTCGTTAACGGCTCCGAGGGCATAGCTGATAAGAAATACCATCAACGTCGGCAGCCAATGGCGTAAATAGCGGACATGGATCGCAGCGAATAGAATGCTGGTCCAGTACGGACCAAAAGCATGCTGCACCGCCCCCCGGAACAGCAGCTCTTCACATATCCCTACAATAAGACAAATGACGATAATATGCCATATCGACCGCTTACCGAACAGCTTCTCGTTCAAGCCCCCGTCGTCTGTCATGTTCTCCGGCATGAATTGCGATACGGCAATATCGACGAGCACGACGACGACAGCCAATCCGGCGCTCCACCATAGCCACTGCCATTGTTCCGGCAGGGCCAGAAGGACGAACGGATTTCTGCTCTGCAGCCATATCCATATCAATCCCGTCAGCAGGGTCAAGCCTTGCGTCAGATACAGGTTAAGAAGCAGAAGTTGATCGTCCAATTCCTGAACACGAAACTGCCGTTCTTTAAATGGATTCCATTTTTGTTTCATTCGATACCTACCTTATCGAGTATGTACACGAAGATGCATGTAAAGTTGCGCCGAACCGACAGATGAATCATATCAGAAAAAATGATTCCGATACAACCTTAGCCATTGCAATCGGCCAGACAATTCCCCTACAATAGGTAAATGAGGGAATGACCACCATCCCGCTCCTGATCCGCGTGATAACGCTCGTTAATGAAGAAAGCAATGCGGCATGTCGAACTTGGTCGTAGACGCATTCATCGAAATTCCGGCTAAAAGCAGAGTTCGCTTACCATTCTCTTCTCGCCACCTTCCCAACCCCTTCCCCGGCTGCGTCATCGGGGTGCTCGTCATGTCCGACGACATTTTATAGTTAACTATGATATAGATTTCGGGAGGAGATATCCATGTTTAAAGTACTTGTATCGGATCCAATCAGCGATTTCGGCATCCAGCAGCTAGTCGATGCGCAGGATGTGACCGTCCTGAAGAAGACCGGATTGTCGGAAGACGAGCTGATCGACATCATTGGTGATGTCAACGCCCTGCTCGTCCGCAGCCAGACCCGGGTGACGGCGCGTATCATGGAATCCGCCAAGCAACTCAAAGTTGTCGGACGTGCGGGTGTCGGCGTCGACAACATCGATCTGGAAGCCGCGACGAAGCGGGGAATCATCGTTATCAATGCGCCGGGCGGTAACACGATTACGACCTGCGAGCATGCCTTCGCCATGATGATGGCCTTGTCGCGCCATATTCCGCAAGCGTATGTGAAGACGATTAGCGGCGTATGGGACCGCAAATCGTTCCTTGGCGTCGAATTGATGAACAAGACGCTCGGCGTGCTCGGAATGGGCCGCATCGGGAGCGAGATCACGAAGCGCGCCAAGGCATTCGGTATGGAAGTCATCGGCTACGATCCATTTATGACGGACGAGCGGGCGGAAAAGCTTGGCGTTAAGCTCGGAACGGTTGACGACATTATCCGCACGGCCGATTTCATCACGGTCCACACTCCACTCACCGATGAAACGCGCCATATGATTTCCCGTCCGGAGTTCGAAGTGATGAAGCGCAGCATGCGTATTATTAACTGCGCCCGCGGCGGCATTATCGATGAACAGGCGCTTA
The DNA here is from genome assembly GCF_000315235.1 of Paenibacillus popilliae ATCC 14706. Classification (GTDB taxonomy): domain Bacteria; phylum Bacillota; class Bacilli; order Paenibacillales; family Paenibacillaceae; genus Paenibacillus_B; species Paenibacillus_B popilliae. The sequence goes on from NZ_BALG01000052.1 coordinate 44,181, forward strand.
TCGAGGCGCTTGACGAGGGTATCGTAGCTGGAGCGGCCTTCGACGTGTTCGAAGCGGAACCGCCGGCTGCGGATCATCCGTTCTTGCGTCATCCGAAGATCATTGTCACCCCTCACCTGGGTGCATCGACGATAGAAGCGCAAGAGAATGTGGCGGTCGACGTCTCCGAACAGGTGCTGCATATCTTGCGGAACGAACCGTTCAAAAATGCGGTCAATATGCCGCCGATCGCGCCAAGCGTGCTAAAGATAATTCAGCCTTACTTCAAGCTCGCCGAGAAGCTGGGGCAATTCGCTGGCCAAATGGCCAAAAGCCCTGTCCTGGAGATCGTCGTCAATTATTGCGGCGATCTGGCCGAGCTGGACACCCAGCCGCTTACGCGCCACATCGTCAAAGGCGTGCTGTCCCGCCATCATGGCTCCGATGTGAACGAGGTGAATTCGATGCATCTGGCCAAGATTCGTGACATCCATATTTTAGTAGAGAAATCCCACATCGCCAAAGGCTTCACCAACCTGCTGACAGTCAAGCTGCGGACCAGCACCGAGGAACGGCTCGTGGCCGGCACGCTGCTGAACGGATACGGTGAGCGGATCGTCCAGATCGATAAATATACGGTCGATCTCGTCCCGGACGGCTATCTCCTTCTTATCTCGCATCATGACAAGCCGGGCGTCATCGGACGGGTCGGCTCCCAGCTAGGCAACAACGACGTGAACATCGCCACGATGCAGGTAGGACGCAAAATTGCCGGCGGAGATGCGATAATGGTGCTGTCCGTGGACAAGTCGGTGCCGCAGGATGTGCTCGCAGGGCTAAAGGCTCATTCGGACATCAAGAAAGCGAAAATCATCGTATTATAACGACTCAGATCAAGCAAAGCCCTGCGACTTGTTCCACAGGCAATATAATTTTAGTAAAAAATCTACGGGCCTTATGCAATGATGAGCACTTTTCACAAAATTGCTGTTGACGCGGCTTCCTCGGGAATTTCGGATATACACGGTTGTGTAAATTCCCTCAAGTAAAACTCGTTGCTCTAACTTGTAATCGCACAATTTTGGACGTATCCATCTACGTTAATCTGATATTGGGCCATTTTCAAATCCCCCTCATTCGTTATTTTGGAAAAAACTATTTTCACAATTATACGGACTCAACTAAATGCACCTGTTGGTTGAAGAAACTTGTTGTCTATTATTCTTGAGTGTCTTCGTCACTTTTGTATTCTAAAATGTCTCCAGGTTGGCATTCTAATGCTTTGCAAATTGCCTCTAAAGTTGAACGCCTAATTGCTTTTGCCTTTCCATTTTTCAATATGACGGATTGTCAAGCCAAGTGCGACAGTTCTTCTGAGAAGGATTCGTGAGCAGTCTTCCAGCCCAAACATTTTCGTGGTCGTTGATTGAT
>NZ_BALG01000051.1 GCF_000315235.1 Paenibacillus popilliae ATCC 14706
GCAGATCGACATTCAAGCTAAGGAGCGCTTCAAAGAAAAGTATTTTGAAGTGGACCCCATTATTACAGCGTACAGAGAAACACTAAAAGAGGTTATGGAAGAGAAGCTTTTCGAGGGAGAAATCGACTATTGGGTACTAGTTGAGGGCTTATTCTCAGATGGACGCAAGATGAAGCGTGATGACTTCTTACAAGTAATCACGGTAGATAAGTCTTTGAGATATTCGGATGGCAGCCTAATAGAGCCATACGCAAGTAGATTAGCAGATATTCCGGAAGAGATTGACTTTGCTACTTTTGAGTATCTTGTTGTTTTGAAGCGTATCGAAGCGGACTTTGACGATTATCTTCATGATGCCTGGATGGAACACTTTTTCATAGTTAA
>NZ_BALG01000050.1 GCF_000315235.1 Paenibacillus popilliae ATCC 14706
TCGGGCATCCTATTGCCTTTTTTACGTTCTTGTTGAGGTTACCGTTCATTTTTCAAGAAGGTTCGACGCAATCATGGCACGATGTGCAATTTAGCTTTCACAGAAAACCCCCATGGCCTGTCGGCCACCACAATGTAATGAAAATGAGGGTTGCCAATTTGAGCTTCTTCTGCGCAAATAAAGATAGGCAGATCAA
>NZ_BALG01000049.1 GCF_000315235.1 Paenibacillus popilliae ATCC 14706
GGGGTGCAAGGGGAGCATGCCAAAAAAATAGCCAAGGAACCTACCTTTGCCAAATTTTTCACCGAGCTTGGAAACCATTTATCCGAATCGTTCCAGCATCCGAGTCAACTCGCCAAATTCATATACGAAGGAAATGAAAAAGCGGTGCAAGCCGTGGAAAATAGCTTGCAGGCTAGCTTGTTCGGTCCCGGGGAAGCGGAAGCGAATGCGCATATCCGACAGCAAGCGGACAAGCAACGCGTGCTGCGAACGATGGTGTCGTTGGCGCAATTGATAGCGCAAATCGATTCAGAAATAACGATAACGGATTTGGCAGCCCAAGCGCAACTGCTTGCCGCCTTGGAGCAAGCAGCGGGGACAGAGGAAGAGCGTGCCGCTTATTGGAATAATCTAGAGGCAGCAGCGGAGAACGTCATCCAGGTCAAGCAAGCAAAAGAAAACATAAACGGGCAACGACAAGCTTTACAACACCTATTTTTACCTACGGTTGACATGATAGAGCATAACTTATTTGACAGACCGGGGTGGCAAGTACAGGTTTTAGATACACTGAAATACGTTCAGTTTACATTGCTAGCCATTGATCCGATTGGAAGTTTATTGTCTATTCATCCAGAAGATGCAACGACCTTAGTTTTCAAAGGAATCAGTCGAGAAGCAGGCATTTTATCAAGAACGGCCACCAAGCTAGAAACGATAAAGGACAGCGCGGTTGAGGCAGAAGAAACAGCAGCGAAACAAATCAGAGAGGAAATTGATAAAGAAGAAAGTGCGGTCGAAGAAAGGGAGATCCAAGTTTGCAGACCGTGCGGTCCCGGAGGTAGAGCCAAGCGGTCAATCGAATGCTGTGAAGTGGAACCACAACCAGGGACAAGCACGTCAACGGAACAGCTAGAGTTAGATGACAACATCCCAGCACCTCCAACAGAAGAAGAAATTGCACTATGGAAGGGGAAGAACAAACAGTCACAACCGGGGGCAAGCACGACAAGTGAACAGTCAGAGTTAGATGACAACATCCCAGCACCTCAAACAGAAGAAGAAATCGCAGTCGTGGAAGAGAGAGAACAACAGTCGCAACCGGGGACAAGCACGTCAACGGAACAGCCAGCGTTAAATGAAAACATCCCAGTACTTCCAACAAGGGAAAATATATTAGATTTTCCTACTGAAGATAGTCCACTTATATTGAATGCGGATGATTGGGGTAAATTAATTCGAGTCCCATATAAAGATGAAAAAATGGTACTTGGCAGACTGCTCTATGCACCAAATAGATCTTGTCGTATTTCTATATCGGGTATAACCGAGGCAGATGCAAGTGAGCTACCTATCATATATGGTCTAGAAGATGATAATTTACTCCGAACAACTTCGCCTATGGAAAATCATTTTTTTCAATATAAAAATGAAGAAGGTGTCGTTTTACCTGTGGAGGAAGTGCAGATATCTGCTGATCTAGATCGAGTTGCTCCTGTAATTCATCGTGTAGGACAGAAGGTTACATTTCAGTGGAGTGGTGAGGGGAGAGAAAAGGAAACAATAATAGGCAAGGTGTTATCTCTTGGAGAACAACCCCATTCTTTTGTTCGAATCAGTGTGTCTTCCTCTATAACAGAAACGGATTTTGAAATCTTGCCATTGAATATTTTTGTACGTATGGATGGCGAACAAGGCATGTATAAACCGGTTCAATATGTATATACAGACGAAATAAGCCTGGATGAACACGTTGATGTCAATGAATCGCCACAGGAAACTGCGGTAGTGGTTGGACAAAAATTACTGTTTTCTTTACCAGAACGTTCGATAGTAGGAAGGGTAGAGCATATTGATACCGTTCTTGGTTATCCCATTGTATTTGTCCATGTTCCCGTATCTCCTGAACACGTACAGTCTGTGAAACAACAATTGCAAGCCGTGTTTCAAGAACAGTATTTCGATGAACCAATGGAGTGGAAAGGACAATTGATAGATGCTCCTGTCGTTTTTCGAATCGGAGATGAAGTTATCGGAGGGAGCGTACATGTTGGTGGGGAATGGGTAAGTGTTACCAATTGGCGACACATATCTATACATCCAGATGAAGTGAAACAAAACATGATACAAATCATAAGTATTGCTTTGGCCCATCCTGAGCAGTATTTAAAGTTAGAGTTAGGTTCAACAATAGAAATACTAGACTTGTTATCGTTGAATTTACGGGCAAAATCATTGCAAAAGCTGATTAAAACACAGTTAGTCCCACAGCAGCAGATAGAAATGTTACACACGAAAATAAACGATATTCTTGTAAGTAACTTGGTACCGAGAATAACGGAAGACGCGCTTAAAGATGCACTTGAAGGTGCGCTTGAAGACAAGCTTGACGCTTTGGTGATAAACCATCCGTATTACGACTATAGTCCCTATCAAATTCAAAATAGCGACAAGTATATGCAAAAACAACTTGTTGAGGTGGGTGCTAAGGTGGTTTGTGAGGTGGCTACTGAGGTGGCTCGAAAATCGATAGAAGGACTACTACAAAATAAAATAGCTGCGTTTGGATTTTCTTCACTCAAACAAATAAGGGATGAAATGGATCCCATTTTTAGAAATAAATTAGCTCCCACTGTTGAGGAAGTTTTCCGTAAAGCGTCGCAATATTATCCGGTGGAAAAGGTTGTTAACGAATAACATGCTGTGAAGGATATCTTCGTTAGTGAACTTAAGTTAGAATATCGTTCAACAAATTCGGAACAAGAGGAACTTTGGTGAGTTTTAAGGCTGTCCCACAAGTAGTTTTCACTCCGTTAGATTCGAAAAAAGGTCGTGTTAGGGTTGCCATTTGTTCCCTTACTCGACCTTTTTGCTTCATCACTGCCCACTTGACACATTGTAGGCAAGAGTAAGCCACCCGACTCGAGGCTTACTTTCGACAGGCCTCGAAGCAGGAAGCGTCTGCATCCTCTGTTGTTTTTCATTTGCCCAAACGCACTTTCATGTTTTACCCCAGGCAGCTCTGCCTGTTACGCTGAGTGCTCTATGAACTTCGTGAAATCTGCCAGACGGTCCGCATCAACATCCTGTCTTCCATACGCGTCAAGAAACCGCTCATGATACTGATCCGTTTTCAGATTAAACTATATCTTTTCCTAAATTCTGTCCTTACTCCTGCGCCACTGCCAAATCCAGGGCGAGTTCAATCATCTCGGTGAACGTGCTCTCGCGCTCCTCGGCAGTCGTCATCTCCCCCGTCAGAAGGTGGCTCGACACGGTCAAGATCGACAGCGCATTGACCTGATGCCGAGCAGCGAGAGTATACAGCGCCGCCGTCTCCATTTCCATCGCCAGAATCTGATAGTCGGCCCACAACTGAATTTCTTCACGGTCCTCCATGTAGAACGTATCGGTCGTCATCACGTTGCCGACCCTGACGGGCAGTTTCTTTTCACAGGACAGATCATACGCCTGCTTCAGGAAGCGGAAATCAGCCGTCGGCGCGAAGTCAATGCCCCGGAACCGACGCTGATTCACCGCCGAATTCGTGGAAGCGCTCATCGCGATCACGATGTCCCGCAGCCCCACGTTTTGCTGAAGCGCTCCGCAGGTGCCAACGCGGATCAACTGTTTGACGCCGTATTCGTGAATCAGCTCATGCGCGTAGATCGAGATGGAGGGCACCCCCATTCCCGTGCCTTGAACAGAGACCCGCTTCCCTTTGTACTTCCCCGTATAGCCGAGCATGCCGCGCACCGCGTTATAGCAATGCGCCTCCTCCAAAAAAGTATCCGCAATAAACCGGGCGCGTATCGGATCGCCAGGCAGCAAGATCGACTCTGCGATCTCACCTTGCGGAGCACCAATGTGTACGCTCATATCTGTCATATCCTCCCCATCATGAAGTAACCGCCTGCTCAGTACAACGGAATGCCGGAGAGAGGAAAGGAAGGGGATGTCCCCTCCGGCTGAAGACGCTCCTCCTCCTTGTCGACAAGAGATTTGGCCGTGAACTCATCGGTAATGAGCACACTCGCGTACCCCGCATTGAGCGCGCCGAAAATCGCCTCCACCTTGCTCGGACCTCCGGCTACAAGGATGGAATGCTCCTTCCGAGCAAGCGAATCGAGCGAGATCCCGATCGTCCGCGCGTCCAATTCAGGCAGACAGATCCGCCCATCGGCATCATAGAACCGGGCGCCAATCTCCCCGCAAGCCCTGCTTGCCAATTCCTTCACCTCTTCTTCGGTAAAGTATTGCACCGGTATAACCGGAGAATTCGGCACCGGGACGCCTGCGCTGTACAGGGCGATATTCGCCTGTTCCCCCATGTCCAGGACGGCGCGCATATGATGATCGGATTCTATCGCCTGCTTCAACAACGGGTGGCTCACGATAACGGGGAGCGGCAGGAAATAGGGAGACGTATGATAAGCACTGCCAAAGAGATGCAGAATCTCGGAGCTATACGTCTTCGCTCCCGAATGGCTTACGCCGCCTTGCCACTGCACGACATTGACATTGCTTACATGCTTATGGCTCAACTTTTTCGCTACCTGATAAATCATCTTTCCCCATGCCAATGCAATTGTATCTCCATCGGTGACCAGCTCATCCAGATAGCGCGAGGCGTCTTCAGCCAAATGCTCTCCGATCAGGTCCTCTTCATAATGAGGCACCGGTACAACAATCGCCTTTTTCAAGCGGTATTTATCCTTCAACCGGTAGGCAAGCCGGTGCGTATCCTCGGACGGATCCAGAATACGAATCTGCACCAATCCGTCCTCCCGCGCCTGCTGCAAAAATCGGGAGACGGTAGGCCGGGACACGCCAAGCTTGTCCGCGATTTCCTGCTGGCTGCAATCCAAGACATAATACATTTTCGCAGCATCAATCATTTTTTTGATTTTCTCTTGATCCATCCCAAGCCCCCCCCTATCCAATGTCGAATGTAGGAAAAACGGTGTATAATGTCTATTATACCATTGTCTCCGTATCTTATCATTTGGACTTCCCCGGGACATGCAGAACGAGAACAAGCGCCCCCTGCACAATCCCAGGGGAGCGCTCATCGCATCACGCTCAGCCTATTTATTTATAAGGCGGCAACCCACGAATGGAATGGATTGCCTGCGCCCTGGATTAGTTGACTCTCACAATGCGGTTCTCTACTTTTGGATGAATGACCTTGTTGTTCACCAAGTATTCTTCTACGATTTCGTAAAACGTATAGCCGGTATCCAGCACTTGATCCTTCTTCAGCATCGAGTATCCGTCTCCGCCGGATGTAATGAAGTCAGTCGTCGCCACTGTGTACGTCTTCTCCAGTACGAGCGGCTGCCCACCGACCTTCACCTCGGTAACCCGTTCGCCTGCCGGCTTCTTCACGTCATAGACGAAGGATACGCCGCCTACTTGAAGGAAAGAGCCCGGCAGATCATCGGTATTTTCCGCTCCTCTGACCGATACCTCCAGCGCAGCCTTCAGATCGGATCCGGTCGCCTTCACGATGGTCAGCGTATTCGGGAACGGCAGAATGGAATAGAGATCCTTCTTTGTCATGTCTCCCGCCTGCTTGCTGGCGCGGATGCTCCCGCCGTTGACCAGTGCCACATCGGCTTCATCGCCCTTGATCGTCTTCGTCTTAGCGATGAGCGCATCGGCAATGAAGTTGCCCAGATTGGTCTCCTTCGCCCGGACCTGCGTCCGCTCGCCGTCCAGATCGACCTCCGTCTTGCCGACAACGCCATGCATCGATTCCTCAACCTTGGCCACGACCTGCTGTACGAGCTTCTCGATCTCCGGATCCGCCTTCACGCTCTCGTCATACTCGACCAATCCGCCGCTGAAGCCGACCAGTTCCTTATTGTAGTAGAACAGATCGACGCGACCCAACGATTTGCCGTATTCCCAGTCCTGCACGATATATGTGCCGTTCACGACTACTGGCGTATGGATCGGCGTATGGGAATGGCCGCCGATGATGAGGTCGATCCCGGAGACGTTCTTCGCGATCTCCCGGTCTTTATCCACGCCGATATGTGAGACGATAATGACATGATCGGCTTCCTTCTTCATCTCCGGCACCAGTTCCTTGGCGATATCTACCGGATCCTTGAATGTCAGCCCCTTCACGTTGTTCGGATGCGTCACGATCGGCGTCTCTTCCGCGACGAAGCCGATAAAGGCGAAGGTCTCACCGCCCACCTCGGTCTTGAACGTCGGCACGAGCAAGTTGGTGCCATCCGCCTTGAAGACGTTGGCGCTAATGATTGGATACTTCAGCTGATCGCGAAGCTTCAGCAACTGCTCGTAACCGAAATCAAATTCGTGGTTCCCGGACGCCATCGCAGTGTAGCCGAGTGAATTGAGAATCGGAAGAATCGATTCTCCCTTGAACTGATTCGTATAGATCGTTCCCTGGAATGTATCTCCCGCATCTATCAGGAGGAAGTTCTCATTCTCCAGCTCCCACTCCTTGACGAGTGTAGCAATTTTGGCGTAACCGAATTCCTTGCTCATCTGATCTTCCTGAATGTGTCCGTGCACATCATTCGTATGGGCGAGCGTAATATGCTCCGTCAGCGCGGCTCCCAACACTTCCGTAAATTGCTCGCGGGTGACGGAGGCACCGGCAGGCCATTCTAGCGCAACGCCCAGCTTCTCCGCAATCTCGGCCAGGCGTTCGGCGGAAGGCACCTGTCGGCCATTGGCGCTCTCCTGATCCGTAATCGCGCCCTGTCCGGCCGCCCAGTCAAGATAGCCCTGCGCCCAATAGCCGCTCTGCGCCGGAATCGACGCCCCGGTTCCTCTCGCTATCAGCGCGACGGCTTCCCCCAACGATACAGGGCGCTCGAGCTGCAGATCCCCATGCTCATCGCCTGCAATAATATGCTTCTGCTGCATCCATGCATGGTGCTCCACCGGTTGGAGCGGAGCGGCAAAGGCCGATGCCGAGAACAGCATCCCCAATGCGCCGGTCACGAAAAATGAAGTCGCTTTCATTCGGTATCTCAAATGATTCACTCTCTCTCTCCCTTTCATCTTGTTGTTAGAATGACGACCAAAAGTGAACAAATATAAAACCTTTGTTAATTCATAGTATACCTAGTTTATTTTTCAGAGGTCAAGACAAAGTTTTATGCCGGGGATATGGAAAACATAACGAGAACCAGCGCCCCCCTACACAATCCCTGGGGAGCGCTCGTCGCATCACGCGCAGTCTATTTATTTATCAGGCGGCAACCCACTGTATGGAAGGGATTGCTTGCGCCCCGGATCAGTTGACTCTCACAATGCGGTTCTCTACTATTGGATGAATGACCTTGTTGTTCACTAAGTATTCCTCTGCAATTTCGTATAACGTATAGCCGGTATCCAGCACCTGCTCCTTCATCAGCATCGAGTATCCCTCTCCACCGGATGTAAGGAAGTCAGTCGTCGCCACCTTATATGTCTTCTCCAGATCGAGCGGCTGTCCACCGACCTTCACTTCCGTGACCCGCTCGCCAGCCGGCTTCTTCGAATCATAGACGAAAGACATGCCGCTTACCTGAAGAAAAGCTCCCGACAGATCATCGGTATTTCCCACACGCCTGACCGACAGCTCCAGCGCAGCCAACAGATCGGCTCCAGTCGCCTCCACGATGGTCAGCGTATTCGGGTATGGCAGCATGGAATAGAGATCCATCTTCGTGATGTCTCCCACCTGCTTGCCGGTGCGAATGCTCCCGGCGATGATTAATGCCACATCGGCTTCATTGCCCTTGAGTGTCTTCGCCTTAGCGAGGAGCGTATCGACAACGAAGTTGCCTAGATTGGTCTCTTTCGCCCGGATGTGCGTCCGATCTCCGTCCAGATCGACCTCCGTCTTGCCGACGACGCCCTTCATTCCTTCCTCCGTCTCGGCCACGATCTGCTGCACGAGCTTCTCGATCTCCGGATCTGCCTTTACGCTCGCGTCATATTCGACCAGCCCGCCGCTGAAGCCGACCAGTTCCTTATTGTAATAGAACAGATCGACGCGACCCAACGATTTGCCGTACTCCCAATCTTGAACGATATATGTGCCGTTCACGACTAGTGGCGTATGAATCGGCGTATGAGAATGGCCGCCGATAATGAGGTCGATGCCCGAGACGTTCTTCGCGATCTCCCGATCTTTATCCACGCCGATATGCGAGACGATAATAACATGATCGACTTCCTTCTTCATCTCCGGCACCAGTTGCTTGGCGATATCTACCGGATCTTTGAACGTCAGCCCCTGCACGTTGTTCGGATGGGTCACGATCGGCGTCTCTTCCGCGACGAAGCCGATGAAGGCGAAGGTCTCGCCACCCACCTCGGTCTTGAACGTCGGCACGAGCAAGTTGGTGCCGTCCGCCTGGAAGACGTTGGCGCTAATGATTGGATACGCCAACTGATCGCGCAGCTTCAATAACTGCTTGTGACCAAAATCAAATTCGTGGTTCCCGGCCGCTATTACAGTGTAGCCGAGCAAATTGAGAATCGGAACAATCGCTTCTCCCTTGGACTGATTCGCATAGATCGTGCCTTGGAATGTATCTCCCACATCCACGAAAAGGGAGTTATCATTCTCCTCCTTCCATTCCTTGACAAGAGTGGCGATTTTGGCGTAACCGAACTGCTTGCCTGTCTGATTCTCCTGAATGTGACCGTGCACATCATTCGTATGGGCGATCGTAATATGCTCCGTCAGCGCGGCTCCCAACGCTTCCGTGAATTGCTCGCGGGTGACGGAGGTGTCGCCAGGCCATTCTAGCGCAACGCTCAGCTTCTTCGCAATCTCGGCAAGACGTGCGGCGGAAGGCGCCTGTCGGTCATTGGCGCTCTCCTGCTCCGTAATCGCGCCCTGTCCAACCGCCCAGTCAAGATAGCCCTGCGCCCAATAGCCGCTGCTCTGCTCTGGAATGGACGCCCCGGTTCCTCTTGCTATCAGCGCCACGGCTTCCCCCAACGATACAGGGCGCTCGAGCCGCAGATCCCCTTGCTCATAGCCTGCAATGATATGCTTTTGCTGCATCCATGCATAGTGCTCCACCGGTTGGAGCGGGGCGGCAAAGGCCGATGCCGAGAACAGCATCCCCAATGCGCCGGTCACGAGAAATGAAGCCGCTTTCATTCGGTATCTCAAATGATTCACTCTCTCTCCCCTTCATCTTGTTGTTAGAATGACAACCAAAAGTGAACAAATGTATATATTCGAAAACCTTTGTCAATTTATAGTATACCTAGTTTATTACTCGGTGGTCAAGACGAAGTTTTATGCAGGGGATATGGAAAACAATCTCCCCCTAGGACAACGGCTTCGCTCTGAACCTTATCGTCTGAATGACTACCGCATGGACTTGGACTTCTCTGGAATTCATGTGTTTTTTTGCATATTTCCGTCCCTCTCGGGAAGACTAATTCAAAAATCAGGAAAGGCTGGGATAGTATATGATGGAGGAAACCTGGGTCGTCATTGTCCGATCCATAATTGCCTTCTTCAGCCTTGTAATTTATACACGGCTATTAGGCAAGCAGCAAATGGGGTCCCTCTCCTACTTCGACTATATTAACGGCATCACGATCGGGTCGATGGCAGGGACGTTGGCAACCGATCTGTCTTCGAAGGGCTGGCTGCATTTCATCGGACTAACCGTGTTCGTCATTGTTACATTTCTATTCCAGATCGGGACATTGAAAAGCCGATTTATGTCCAAAGTGATAGATTCCGAACCAACTGTAGTAATTCAGCATGGCAAAATTCTAGAGCAGAACTTAAAGAAAATGCGTATCCGCTTCGATGAAATCATGATGCTGCTGCGCGAGAAAGATACGTTCGATATCACCCAGGTCGAATACGCTATCCTGGAGCCGAACGGCGGCCTGTCCGTCTTGCTCAAGTCCGAAGATCAGCCGCTGACGCCGAAAGATCTGAATCGGACCGTCAAGCCTGCCCGCATGATGACGGACGTCGTGCATGAAGGCCAAATTTTGACCGAGAACCTTATACGGAGGAACAAGACGACGAAATGGCTTCATCATGAATTAAAGAAGCAAGGGGTCGAAAATATCAAGCAAGTCAGCTTTGCCGCCATCCTGCCTAACGACAAGCTATATGTTGACTTGCACAAAGATAACCTGTCCAATGAAACGGATAACCGCGAATAGATCTTAGCGAGGTGAGCAGCATGAAAAAGAGAAAATGGCTGATGTTGGGCTTATCCGTTTTTCTTCTCGTTTTTTTCGGCGCCGTCCTGGGTTCGGGCAATTTTTTAAAGCAGCCGCTGGGCAAAGAGGATCGGCTGTTGGAAGCGGTCCAGTCCATAGAACAGCATGTCGAGAAGAAGAATTGGGAGTTGGCCAAGGACAAAGTCGAATACGCCTCCAATGCATGGAGACAGATTGTCAATCGGATTCAATACAGTGTCGAACGCGAATACATGTACGATATTTCCGGCATCCTCAGCCGCATACGGGGTGGAATCGTAGCCAAGGATGATGCCGCTGTCATGGAAGAAGTGTATTTTTTCTACGAGCTATGGGAAAATCTCGGACGCTAACTCACGTATTCCCGCGTCAACTTATATCCGTTCCAGCGCCGCTTCGACAACCAACGTTTACGCCTTTATGGAGCGACTAACCATTTCCAATTCCTTGTGGCTGGAAGTCGCCCCAACAGGAGGCGCAAGCCGTCTCGTCCTCTATCCGCGCTCAGCCCTTATCCTGGTGCGATTCGTGGCTGCGCATGGGCGAGTGTTGATCCAACAGTGTTCGCAGGCCATCCAGATTTTCCAACAACTGCGAAGATAGCTCACCCAGATGTTGATAGCTCCGGATGGCTTGCTCCGTCTGTCCCGCGTCGATCTGCTGAGCTGCCGTCTCCGCCATAGCATGCACTTGGTCATGTCGGTCAATCATCTCCCGGAACGCCGGCTGCTGATTCAGCACCGAACCGGGGTTGTCCTTCTGCGCTTGAATCCATTTCCCTAGCCGGCATTGATGTGAATTGCCGATAATACGAGGATCGCTCTTATCGTAGCCAAGCATCCGGTTATAGATCCACCATTTCCATAACAGATGGTCTGTCTTGAGTACCCGAAGAAGCTGAGAATCGCTCAAATGATGGAACCACTGCAGCGACTCTGACCGCAGCCCTTCCACAGAGCGGCTCGTATGATATAAATGTTCACCCGTGTCTCTTGCCAACGAGACGACCTGCCGGGTCTGAGCGACGATATCTTTCATATGCTCCGTTATTTTCACCGTGGCCGCCGCTTGCTGTTCGACGATCGAGGCTATCGACTCTCCCGACATTCCCATCTCGCCGATGGCACGCATCATTTCCTCCAACTGCTCGAATGCCCCACGGTTTTTCTCAGACTGCAATTCCATCTTACCGGCCATCAGGTCGGTACGTTCCTGGACGGATGTCGCCAGTTGCTGGATGTTGGCGATGACCTCAAATACTTCGTCCACCGAGGTCTTGGTTTGTTCCGACAGCTTCCGCACCTCGCCCGCCACGACAGCGAACCCGCGCCCATCTTCGCCGGCCCGCGCCGCTTCAATCGAAGCGTTCAGCGCAAGCAATTGTGTGGAATTCGCAACGGAGTTGATCACATCAATAACTCCAGACAGTTCCCGCAGCGACTGCTGTAGCTCCTCGAACCGTGATTTGGTGTCACGGAACAAGTCGGTCATCTCCTCCAATCCGTCTATTGTCTGATCGACGATGGATCGGTTATCCTGGAGCGTGCCTAGCATTTTTTCCGTCGTGGCCGCAGCTTCAGTCGTCTGCAAAGACACTTCTTCGATTGAAGTGGTCAACTGCTCCGCAGACTCCTGGATATATTCCGCATCCTTCATCGACGCTTCAGCAGACATCAATAATGTCTGTATTCCATCCATTTGAATCAGCTTCTCCATCGTCTCGCTGTTCGTATTAAGCAAGCGGAACTCGTAAGCGGACTGATAGGCCTCCAGCACAATCTGGGCATCCAGCAGCAGAATGCGGTGCAGGGCCAGCAGCAGATCCGACGCTTCAGCGGCCCGAAAGTCCTGCAGGATCAGCGGGACAAGGTATTCATATATTCGTAAAAAGGAGGCTACGAACCACTCCGGCGCCAATTGAATTTGGTTATGTACAACGCCAATCCGCTGCCGAATCCGAATGTACTCTTCATCAAGTTGAACGTTCGGAATGGAGTTCAAATAAATGATGAACGTCTTAGTCAACCGTTCACGCGTACTGTGACTCTCGATTAATTGCTTCATCTCGGGAATTTCGAACAGCAGCTCATAATGACGTTCGGTAATGACTTTGGCGTACTTTTCGAAATAAGGGATCAAACGCTTCAGCAGCTTCAAGTCATGGGTCGTCATCTGCAGAAACATCAGCTTGGTCTGAAGCGAGGGGAGCGATTCCAGTTGTACACCCTCGATATGGCCTGGCATCTTCGGCTTTCGGTAAATCAAAATATCCTTCCTTTCTACAATCAGATACATTCCCTAACAATATCCCTGTATTTTTTATCGGTTGCGGATAATAAAATCGTAAGAATATGTAATTCAATTTAAAAAGAACCGGAACGCACCCTCGATAAATGAGCATACGACTGAACCACTCTGCAAGTGCTACTCGCAGGTGGTTGCTTAGCCTTTATAGCGCTTAATGAATTCAACCGCTTTGCGGATGTCGGTCTCCGGAGAATCACCGACTTCGCGTTCGATGGTCAAATAGCCGGTATAGCCGATATCGACCAAGGCCTGGAAATAAGCATCGAAGTCCACTTCGCCTTCGCCAAGCGGGACTTCCTTGAATGGCCCGTCGGTCGCCATGTCCACGATCTTCTCATGCGACAGCGGCTCGAATCCGAGCATCCCGTAGACGATGCGCGGATCGACTTCCCGCAGACGGACGCCGTCCTTGACGTGCGTATGAACGATGTAGTCCTTCAGCGTATGAACGCCTTGCACCGGATCGTCCCCGGTAACCATCACCATGTTCGCCGGGTCGAAGTTGACGGCGACCCCTTTTTCCGACATAGTATCCAGGAACGATTTCAAATGCGCGGCCGGCTCAGGGCCGGTTTCAATCGCAAAATGCGCGCCCAGGCTGTTCGCGTACTGGCTCAGCTCTTCACAAGCCTGCTGCATCGTATAATAAATCTCGTTCTGCTCATTCGGCACGATCCCGATATGCGTCGTAATGACGTTGGTTCCTATGTCAAGCGCCAGATTGAGGATGCGCTTCAACTTCTCGATTTTGACCGGATTCGCCTGTTTGTCCTGAAAGCCGTACCCGCCCAGATCGCCGACCAGCGCCGATATTTTCAAGCCAAGCGAATCAATGTACTTCGCCAGTTCCTTGCGCGCATCCTTCGATAACATATCCGGGTCCATCTCGCCGCTGACGGCATAGATTTGCACGCCGTCCGTGCCTACTTCCTTCGCCTTGGCCAGTGCTTCCCGAAGCGGAAGGCGGAAGCTGTCCGTAATAACACCGATTGGATTCGTTACCCACGCCATATGAATCACTCCTTACTCACATTCATAATATGATTTGCACTGCTGTATGAAGAGAAAACAATTTCGGTTCCCTTCGCGCTCGCGTCGTAATCCACTGCCTGGTAGAAGGATAGATTCTCGATATGGTTCCGATTGCCGAGACGATTGTACGCATTGCCTGTAACCGATTTGACCTTCGGCTTGCCCATCAGATACCAGCATAGGTCGATAAGTGGCCCGCCCCCGGAATGCTCCACATCGCTGAACCATCCGAACGGATGCTGACCGCCTCTACGTCCGGATTCGCAAGCAGTTCATAATAATCCGTATAAATCTTTGCGTCGGGAGCCCCGAATCGATCCGCCTTCTCCTTCGCCCGATCCGCGCTCAGATCGCAGACTCCAACCAGCTCGGCTTCATTGTTCTTGTGATATCCTCCAAAATGCATTTCCGAAATGGAACCTACGCCAATGACGCCGACTTTGACTTTACCCATGATGGCCTTCCTCCTATAGATATGATAAGAAATGGTTGCATAACTACGAGCTATAACATAATCGTATTATGGCGCGATTACACTTCAGACCAGATGCGCCGCGCAACGCTTGAATGCGTTTGCCCATCATCGCTGCAAGCAGGCTATGTTTGCCTCTTGTTCCTATAAACGGCGGCGCGTCATGGATGATTAGGCATAAAACACCCGACTGCTGGAAGAATGACAAAAATAGGGTGCCAAAGTCCTATGTTCATGCCTACAAACAAATGACTTGCTGGCCTGACGCGAGTATAGATAGTATATGCGTTGATTCGACAGAAACTACGTCATTGGATCAGGTAAATCTAAGTCCATCTATTTGGGGTCATGGCGATTGAAAATGAACGTTCCTCCACCATGGAATCCTATCTTCTCTCGCTGCCAGGGGATCGGTTGTGGCTAGAGGCCAAGCTAGGCGCCTGGATGTCCTTCTGTCTTTTATTTTTGCTGCTGTGTCATGCCGTCATCTTTCTTGCGCTGGTGGGCGTACGTTCGCAATATATCTACTTTTTCTCCGAGATTATCCTTTATCTCGGCAGCTATTGGGGAACGGCTCTGCTTGGATCCTATATGATAGGCATGACCGTTGCCTTATTCACCTCGAGCAGATGGATCCAATCTGCGGGACTGCTGATGATATGGTTGCTATCCTCCCCATTTCCAACGCAATGGTTCGATGATAACCCTTCTTTTATGGAAGCATGCATCATATCTGTTCTTCCTGCTAGCGGTGCTAGCGCTTCTCGTAGCGCTAGCCAATCCAAGATGGTATGCGCCCCAGACGAGATGGACCTACGCCGCTCTGGGAGGAGGCTTCCTTATTGCCTTGGCTATCGCGCTGCCACACTCGTATTCCATTCTTGATCAGTCCTATACGAGCTCCTATTCCAGCCTGCGACTGGATGAGGATAAGCAATTTTATCGCCAATTGCCCACGCAGCGTGTGGAACAGGGCCCGGTGTTTATCGCTCAAAAATACGATGTAGATCTTCAATACCGTGGGGAACAAATCGAATATCGCGCATCGATACAAGTAAAACGCGAACCGTCACCAAGCCAATGGTATGATTTTACCTTATTTTACGCATGGAACGTAGCCGACATCAAGGTGAATGGAAATTCAGTCGCGTGGGAAAGAAGCGGAGACTGGATGAGGATATATTTTCCGGCTTCCGCATCCATCGCTTACGATGAGATCAGTATGCGTGTTCACGGCCATGGCCGAGCCAAAAGTCTAGTAACGGACAACTCCTTTTATTTGGCAGAAACATTTCCCTGGCTTCCTGTCCCAGGCAGGCACACCGTGGCGACCGTGTCACCTTACTATTATGAACCTCAATATACCCGGATTTTGCTTCCAGAAGAAGCGCAATATACCGTACATATCTCATCTGCCCCGCGCTATCCGGTCTACAGCAATCTGGCCCGCACGGGAACGGATACATTTGGCGGCCGGGCCCAAGGCGTTATGCTGGCGTCAAGCCTGTTGCTGGAAGCGGGTGATCAGCACTGTCACAAGTATATGATGAGCAAGGGACATTCATAGATGGAATGCTAGTAAGCGAGCTTATTGGTGAAGTATATGGAGGAGGAGTGAGCCTTCTCCACGATTATGCAAATCCTGATTACGATTCCACCGATTCCGATATACTACACCAGCAAGCGTATACGCTTATTCAGTGGCTGAAAAGCGCGCAACCTGGGGAAGCGGAAAAACTGATTCGCAACGTCTATCACTCCCTGCTCCTTAATCAAGATCGGACGCATCTATGGGAGAAAGCGATGAAAGAGGCGGCGCAACATGCAGCAACTGCACCGTTGCAACCAGATGCCTGCAGCCGGATCGTCGATCCGGCTGCAGGCTTCAGGCCGCGTTACGTGGCGGAACGGGTGGAATCGGGCTGAACGCCGTTCTTCCGCAGACGCGAATCAGTGGAATAAGCAAGCACAATATCGAACTATTTGTTCGCCACGGCCTCCTAGACGAGGCTTTGCTCCATCGGGAATGCATTACCGAACCGGAAGCCGGTTCGGCGTGCGGCTGAGCAGATAGACGAGCGGGAACCCGAGCAAGGTCAAGCCAACACTAATCAGGTTGATATCATTGATGCTCATCGTGTATGCCATATCATGCAGCCGCGACGGATCGGCGATGGTGCCGTTCAGACCGGCCACATGCGCGATGGTCTGCAAAGCCAAAAGTGAGGTGAAGAGACTGATGGACAGCGATGCCAGACCTTGCCGCAGCCAGCTATTGATCGAGGAGCCGTGACCGGACAGCTCCCGCGGAATCGCCGTCATTCCCGCATTCGTCGCCGGCGTGTTCGCTAGGGCGATGCCCACGTTGCGCACAGCCATCCAGGCTGTAATATACCCATGCGGCGAATCGAGATGCAGCCGGCTCATCGCAAAGGTGCCGATAGCCATCAGCAGGAGCCCGACGGTAATCATGCGAACCGGTCCGTAACGGTCGTACCAGCGCCCGGTGAAGGGCATGACGAAGGCCATCAGCGCGGACGCCGGAAGCAGGACGAGACCCGAGGTCAGCGTTGAAGCGCCTTGAACCTTCTGCAGGAAGAGCGGCGTCAGGAGCGCTCCAGCGTACAAGCTTATCGTGAGGATGCACGCAAGCAACATGCTGAGCATGTACCGTCTGTACGTGAACAGACGGAAGTCCAACAGCGGGTGCTCCTGGCGCAGCGAGTGGCGGACGAAAAAGACGATGATGACCGTCCCACAGAGCAGGAGCCCTATCGTCTTCCCTGACAGCCATCCCCAGGTGGAGCTGTTGCCGAAGGCCAACAGCAGCGCCACACTGCCGGCGACGACGCTGACGAATCCGATCTTGTCAAAATGCCCCTGCCGATCCAGCCGGTAATACGGAATGAACCTTGCGACGGCAAGCAGTGCCACAGCTCCGATCGGCACATTGAGCCAGAACAGCCAATGCCAGTCGCCCACGTGCACGATAAAGCCGGCCAGCGTCGGCCCGACGGCCGGAGCGAGCATTGCCGACAAGCCCCACAGGCTGATCGCGGTCGCCTGCCGCTCCTTCGGAACGGTCTGATAGACAATCGCCATCGTCGTCGGCATAATTATCCCGCAGAAGGCGCCCTGCAGCACGCGGAACGCAATTAAGCTCCACTCGCTCCATGACAGAGCGCACAACATGGAGCAAAGGACGAAGCCTCCTAAGGCGATAAGATAGAGCCGCTTCGTACTGAAGCGGTTGCCGAAATAACCGACCACAGGCGCAATAACGCCCGTCGCCAGCATAAACCCGGTTAACACCCACTGAATCGTCTGGAGCTCCGCGTGAAAATGATCCATCAGCACGGGAAGTGCGATATTGATCGTGTTGGTGCTCAGTACGGCCAAGAAATTACCAAAGAAAATAGCGAACATTATGCCCCAAAAGGAGCGGTTCGTCATCGTTTTCCCTTCTCCCATATCCTTCCACAGCCTTTCTCATTTGCCTGTATCGCCAAGAGACCTCCATGCGATAAAATCACGGAAAGCCTGTGCTCATTCATATCGGCGACTCCCGGTATGAATGCCTTTGGTTGTTCCTCTAAAATTGTAAAGACGGGATAGTTCAATGTCAATATAGATATATGTATATAATTAATAATGCGTCGTATGTCAGGGCTATCATAATAGTGACATTTTCCCAAACGACCACCATAGGATATTTTATATCATAGATGAGAAAATATAGATGAGAAAATATGGTAGTAAAGTACTATTTACATTCCATTTTAATAGATTACAATTATATGTGTGATAGTAAACGAATTTGGAAAGAGAGGGATTAAATTGAAAAAGGAGCTTGTTGTTATTTTTACCGTTGGCGCTCTGTTGCTGAGCGGGTCTGCATCTGCATTTACTGCGCAAAGTTCAAGTGTACGGTTAGGTTCCGGTTCTAAGTTTTCCGAGGGAGCTAAGATCAATGGGACAGACTCGGAACATGTAGGACGGCTAACGGGAAAACTGGTTGTAGCTGGAGGACAGGTCAGCGTTGAGGCCATGAAGCAAATAAGTTACTGGCCTGACTCGAGTGTAGATTGTTTAATCGTTGATTCGACAACAAAACTGACAAAGGAAAAAGTAATTCTAGAGCCTTATGACAGTTTGTATTATGTGAAAATAATAAGTTATTTGGATAGTCCTACAGCCACCGGCACGCTATATAACTATGGCGGAAACCGCCAAGCCACAGAGGATAAATGTTAAATGTAACAAAACAATTTTCGATTTTATAAAAGAGTAGGGAAGAGGGGTCATCCATGATGATCCTACTGCTTGAGATGGGGGGATAGGATGAGACATTGGAGCACCATCTATCGGAACGAACTTCGTTATTACCGGCGCAGTTGGTTCATTATTAGCGGATTATTACTCGTTCCCGTTTACTTGCTACATGGGTTTTATCAGTTTACGGAAGATGGCCTTAATGTCGGAACCTTTGTCATGGCCACTGGCTACATTATATTGAGTTGCGTATTTACGGGCTATCTGTTTGGGGTCATGGCGATTGAAAATGAACGTACTTCCACCATGGAATCCTACCTCCTCTCGCTGCCAGGGGATCGGTTGCGGCTATCAGCCAAGTTGGGCGCGTGGGTGACCTTCTGTCTTTTATTTTTGCTGCTGTGTCATGCCATCATCTTCCTTGCTCTAGTAGGCGTACGTTCGCAATATATCTACTTTTTTTTCGAGATTATCCTTTATATTGGCAGCTATTGGGGAACGGCTCTGCTTGGATCCTATATCATGGGCATGGCCGTTGCCTTATTCACCTCGAGCAAGTGGATCCAATCTGCGGGACTTATCCTGATATGGTTGCTGTCATCCCCATTTCCGGCATACTCGAATTGGTATAATAAAGCTCCTGCTTATCTTGTAAGCATCCTCCATTGGTTGCGGCGAACCGAGCGTGATTTACATGTTAACTATCCCGAATATTCGGGAATTCCGATTAGTTCCCTTGCTTTATGGAAGCATGGATCATACCTGTTCTTCCTGCTAGCGGTGCTAGCGGTACTCGTAGCGATAGCCAATCCAAGATATTATGCACCCAAGACGAGATGGACCTACGCTGCTCTGGGAGGAGGCTTCCTTATTGCCTTTGCTATCGCGCTGCCATACTCGCGTTCCATCTATGATCAGTCACATACGAGCTTCTATGCCAACTTGCTCCGGTTTGAGGGGAAGCGATTTTATCGCCCATTGCACATGCAGCGTATGGAACGGGATCCGGTCCTTATCGCCCAAAAATATGATGTAGATCTTCAGCATCATGGAGAACAAATCGAATATCGCGCATCGATTCAAGTAAAACGCGAACCGTCACCAAGCGGTTGGTATGATTTTACCTTGTTTAACGGATGGAACGTATCCGATGTCAAGGTAAATGGACATCCCGTCGTGTGGGAAAGAAGCGGAGACTGGATAAGGATACATTTTCCGGCTCCCACATCCGTGTCTTACGATGAGATCAGTGTACGTGTTCACGGCCATGGCGGGGCGAAAAGTCAGGTGACAAGCAATTCCTTTTATTTGGCGGAAACATTTCCTTGGCTTCCTGTCCCAGGCAAGCATACCGTGGCGACCGTATTTCCTTCTAAATATAACCGGATTCTGCTTCCTGAAGAAGTGGAATATACCGTACATATTTCTTCCGCCCCGCGCTATCCGGTCTATAGCAATCTAGCCCGCACGGGAACGGATACCTTTAGCGGCCGGGCCCAAGGCGTCATGCTGGCGTCTAGCCTTTTACTGGAAGCGAGTGATCAGCACTTCACCGTACTCACTCCTCCTGACAGACAGGATCAACTCCTGGCACTCCTGCCTGAATTCCGGAAGAAGAGCGCGGAAATGGCACGATGGCTCGGCGTCCAGGCACCGGAGCTGCCATCCACCATCATTACGGCTCCTTCTTATTCTACGTGGTACACGGAAGTCATTGATGTGGGCCGTGACGTACTCGCCCTCAACAGCAATACCGCTTCCCGACAGCCGCATCAATTATTCGATGAGCACGCCCTTTTTTACGCCCTGTATTGGAACGGCGTCATCCCGAACTCTTATGAGGAAGAGATACATATAGATGGAATGCTATTATACGCGCTTATTCGTGAAATATATGAACGTAAAATATATAAAGGAGGAACGAGCCTTCTCCACGATTATGCAAATCCCGATCCCGATTTCGCTCCCAGCAATTCCGATACCATCGATTTGGATATACTCTACCAGCGAGCGTATATGCTTGCCCAATGGCTGCAACACGCCAAACCTGGAGAAGCGGAAAAACTGATCCGCAACGTCTATCACTCCCTGCTCCATAATCAAGAGCGGACGTATCGTTGGGAGAAAGCAATGAAAGAGGTGGCGCAACATGCAGCAACTGCACCTGCAGCATCTTGAAAAAAAATATAAACGAAATACGGTTTTCTCTGATATTAATCTGCAATTGACCCCCGGAATGTTCGGACTGCTGGGGCCTAACGGTGCCGGAAAAACAACATTGATGCGTATTGTGGCCGCGATTATTCGCCCTACCCAAGGTGAGATTTGTTATCATGGCCTGACATGGTCAACGCAACCGGAACAAGTTCGCGAAATCACCGGCTATCTGCCGCAAGAATTTAATGTATTGCCACATTTTACCGCGCTGGAATGTATGGACTATATCGCACAGCTCAAAGGAATCGGCAATAAAAAAATTCGCCGCGCTGAAATCGCACACTTGCTCGAGCGGGTGAATTTACAAGATCAAGCGGAGCGCAAGGTGAAGACCTTCTCCGGGGGGATGAGACGCCGTCTCGGGATTGCCCAAGCCTTACTTGGCAATCCGCAAATTCTGATTATCGATGAGCCAACCGCCGGCTTGGACCCAGAAGAACGCATCCGCTTTCGGAATATGATCCGTGAACTTGCTTGGGAACGTATCGTGATATTATCGACCCACATTGTCGAGGATATCTCTACGACTTGTCGTTCTGCTGCTATTCTGTATCAAGGAACATTAAGAACATTTGCGCACTTGGAACAACTGGCTGCGCTAGCCCAGGGGCAGGTGTGGTTCTGGACATTAAGTCATCATGATTTCCGACACGCAACTATCCAAGGCGATATGATTTCGTCCAAACTTTTTACAGATCGGGTAGAGCTTCGCATCTGGAGCGAGAAGCAGCCAAATATGGATGCGGTATTGATCGAACCAACCATAGAAGAGGGGTACATGGCATGTATCAAAAACTAAGCGGCCCCGTATCGTTCTCATCCGAATGTAGGTGTATGGGGGGCATATTCTGGCTGCCTATCGTCATTATGGCCTTAACCCTTATATTGACCCTATTTAGTTTTCACGAACCGCTTGACATTGCCTTGGTGCGAGGACAATGGGGACCGCTTGCGCTTCCTTGGATTGGGCTGTGGATCATTCATCTATTTCAACCTGTCGTCGATACTCCCGGCAAAGAAGCGCTCCTTGCCTTGCCTTATCTCAGTGTTTCGTTTGGCGTTGGGCGCGTATTGTGGACGGCCCTCTTCTACAGCATGCTGTTTTATATCGGCTGGTGCTCCTTGGCGCTTAGCTTCCATATATTCGATCAATGGGCGTGGTATGATTCGGTATTGCCTATCGCCAGCATTTATTTTTTGGCGAGCAGTTCCTTTATGCTCATGGCCATCACGCGGAATATGATGCACAGTTATATTCTTTTTGGGGGTTTCTGTATTTTTCAGTACATGACAAGAGGCGGGGCGCTTGGTCCGCTTTACCCGTTTCATTGGGCGTTTCCTCATCCCATGCGCACCAATGATAATAACTTGTTCCTCCTTGTTGGTGCTGGAATTATATGTATGACGGTTGGGCATATTTTCTTTGCCAACCGTGAGTATATCACCAAAAAATAAACGACAAAGGCGCGAACCCATGCCCGCAGTCGGATAGGCGATCCGGCTGCGGGCTTCGGCCGCGCTACGTGGCGGAACGGGTGGAATCGGGCTGAACGCCGTTCTTCCGCGACTTGCGTTCCGCGAGGTTCCATCGTTGCTGCAGGATGGCGAGCAGCACATCCGCGACGATGGCGAGCAGCGCCGCCGGGATCGCCCCGGCATAGATGCGCAGCGGATTCTGCGAATGGATGCCGGCATAGATTTCCCGGCCCAAGCCACCACCGCCGACGATAGGCGCAATCGTCGCGACCCCGATCGCGATGACGGCTGCGATCCGCAGCCCGGTCAGCATATACGTCAGCGCCAGCGGGAACTGCACCTTGAACAGCATCTGCAGCGGACTCATGCCAACGCCGCGGCCGGCCTCGACATAGCTTGAATTGACCTGCTTCAGCCCGACGTACGTATTGCGGACGATCGGGTTGAGCGAGTACAGGAGCAGGCCGATGATGACCGTCTTCGTGCCGAGCCCGAACGCGAGCATCAGCAGCACGATCAAGGCCAGACTCGGGATGACCTGCAGCGTGCTCGTTACCATCAGGATGAGCCGGGACAAGCCCTTGTACCGGGCGCACAGCACGCCGAGCGGAACGCCGATGACCAAGGCCAGGCCGACGCCGGTGAGCACCATCATGATGTGGGTCACGAAATATTCCCATAATAACCCCGTATTGCGGCCGATATATGCAAGCAAATCCGCAATTGTCCATTCATAGCTTCCCATAGCAGGCCTCCTCCTTACGGAAGCAATCCGACTCGTTGTAAATAATTGACGGCCACTTCCCGTTCGCTTTTCTTCTCGATATCCACTTCATAGTTCAGATCGATCATCGTCTTCTCGTCCAAGGTTCCTACAAGCAGGCCGAGAACCTCCTTCAATTCAGGATGCTCCGCCAGCACATCATTGCGCACCACGGTTGAAGCGTCGTACGGCGGGAAAAATTGCTTGTCATCCTGCAGCGTCTTCAATTGAAAAGCCTTCAGACGCGAATCGGTGGAATAAGCAAGCACAATATCGACCTGTTTGTTCGCCACGGCCTCATAGACGAGGCTTTGCTCCATCGGAAATTCCTTGCCGAACCGGAAGCCGTACTCCTCCTCGAAGCCCTTGTAACCGTCCAAGCCCCGCTCGAGCCAGGTCGTATCAACACCGAGCCGCAGATTGCCGGCATCCTTTTGCACATCGGATATTTTCTCATATCCGCGCTCCTGCGCCAGATCGCTGCGCACGGTGAAGGCATACGTATTCTCGAAGCCGAGCGGATCGAACCACGTACAATCAAAATAGGTATCGAAGCCCTCCTGGGCCTGCTTCAAAACCTCATCCCGCTGCTTCGTCTCGACGACCGGGAAATGGTTGTTAAAGATCTCGCCCGTATAGAGCGTGGCAATCTGCAGCTCGTTCTTCTTCATCGCGCGAAGGACGATGCCGCTCGCCGCCAAGTCTGGAAGCACCCTCGCCTTCAGGTCGGTGCGGTCTTCAATGAGCGCCTTGTACATTTCGGCCAATATTTTCGCCTCGGAATAGGTCTGCGCCCCGATGACAAGCCGATTGTCCAGCCCGCAGGAAGACAGCACTATCGTCAACGCCAGCAGGGCAATGGCGATGCCCGCCGACCGTGTTCGTCCAGTCATACCGAATCCCCTCCTTCCTTCATTTACCCAAGTCCCGAACCGTACAACCTCGTTGCAGACGAAAAATTACGAAAAATCAAGCGGACAACCGGCTTGTCCGTCCAAAGCGGCGGGTAAGTGTTTTTTCCAACAGCCCAAGCAGTCCGTCAATGACAAACGCGAGCATAATGGCTCCGAGGGCTCCGGCAACAATCAGCTCCGGCTTGTTGACGCCCATGCCCGATACGATCAGCTGTCCCAGGCCTCCGGCCCCGATCAAGGCGGCGAGCGTCGCCCAACTGATAATATAGACCGTCGTCACGCGCACGCCGGACATCATATAAGGCAAGGCCAGCGGAAGCTGAATGCGCACAATCCGCTGGAACGTCCCATAGCCCATGCCGCGGGCCGACTCCAGCACGCTGCGGTCCACGGACTCGAAGCCATCGTACGTATTGCGCAGGATTGGCATAATCGAATAGAGGAACAAAGCGAAGATGGCCGGCTTCATGCCGATGCCCAGCAGCGGAATCATGATGGCCAGCAGCGCCAGACTCGGCACGGTCTGGAGCAGATTGGCAACGAAGAATACGATACTGTTCAGCCAGGAGAAGGTGTTATAGATGAGTGCGATGCCGAGCGGAATGGCAACAAGGCATCCAATCAGCACCGAAGCCGCCAAGATGACCATATGTTCGGCCAACGCCGTGACGATGTCGCTTCCCCGCTCTTGCAAAAATGTCCACCATCCATCCATTGGTTACGCCTCCTCTCTGAACATATTCGGCGCACTCTCCATGACGGAAGGATACACGTCCGCCAAATGCTTCACGATGCTGCCGCGGGTAATCAAGCCGATGAACTTGCCGAGCTCGTCGACGACAGCCAAATTCGTAAGCTTGTTGTCGCTCATCATCTTCACCGCTTCCGGCAGCGGCGTTCCCTGCCGGACGAAGTAGCCGATCGGCCGCATCACATCCTTCACCCGCTTGTTCTCCTCGCCGTATTGATCCAGCACTTTATAAATGGAGACGATGCCCTGCAGCTTGTCGTCACGGTCGACGATGAACAGCGAGTCCACCTTGCGGCTCTCCATCAGCTTGATCGCTTCCGCCAGCCCTCGGTTCGGATACGCCGTCACCGGCTTCGGCACCATCACTTCATCTACGACCGGAATCTCGAAGCCGGCCGTTCCTTCCAGCCGCTTCTGCCCGATGAACGTGCGGACGAAATCATTGGCCGGATGCCGAAGAATATATTCCGGCGATCCGGTCTGAACGACCTCGCCATCCTTCATCAGCACGATCGTATCCGCAATTTTGATCGCCTCATCCATATCATGGGTGACGAAAATAATCGTCTTGTTCAACTCCTGCTGCAGCCGGATCAGCTCATCTTGCAGTTGCTCCCTGCTGATCGGATCGAGAGCGCTGAACGGTTCGTCCATCAAAATGATATCCGGATCGGCGGCGAATGCGCGGATGACGCCAATCCGCTGCTGCTGGCCCCCGCTCAGCTCGGAAGGATAGCGATCGCGGTACACTTGCGGATCGAGATGCACGAGCCGGAGCAGTTCATCTACCCGTTGTTCGGTCTTGGCTTTATCCCATTTCTTCAATTGCGGGACGACGGCAACGTTTTTGCCGATGGTCATGTGGGGGAATAATCCGATGTTTTGAATGACGTAGCCGATATTGCGCCGCAGTTCGACAGCGTTCTGCTCCGAAATATTTTGGCCGTTAATGAGGACTTTTCCGCTTGAAGGGGTCATCAGACGGTTAATCATTTTCATCGTGGTCGATTTGCCGCATCCGCTTGGTCCAATCAGGACGGTAAGCTCGCCCTTCTTGAATTCCAGATCGATGTCTTTCAACGCGTGAAATCCACCTTCGTACACCTTATTTACTTGTTGGAATTGGATCATGCACCATCACCTCTTTTTATAAAAAATATCGATAGAAGCTGTTGACCCCTGCGAATGCTGCCAAGTATGTAGATGAGTCCGGCCGGCTTGACCTAGGGAGCGGTTATGTGTTAATTGTACACGAATCAGCACAAGGAATGGAACGCGCCATCGCTGAGAGCGCATCTGCACGTGACGACTCCCCATAGCTAAAGCTAGGGGTTTTACGGCGCTAAGTTATAATTACACCTATCCTGACCGCATGAACCATATGAATGAGCTTCGACAAAAACGGAGGTCTCTGGTCTTCATCATTATCTGCAATTTTTGGATTCTTATGTTTACCAAAAAAACCGCCCCTCTCCGGAAGAGGGACGGTAGTTTTCTAATAGAGATAGAGCATATTGGGGCAAGACAGCCGAACCGAGCAAAAACCAGCGAATGTTTGTCAAGCATTTATGTTTGGTGAACAGGCCCTACGCCCTAACGGCGCGTGACCTTGGTCCAGAATCCTCCGTGAAGCTGTGTCGGCTCGGAAGTAACAATAAATGCCTTCGGTTCAATCTCCAAAATCGATTGTTGTAGCATGCCGCGGTTCTTCCGCTTCGCCAGCACCTCAAGCATGAGCCGATGGCCGTCCCTGCCGCTTCCGATCCAGGAGGTGACGCCGAAGCCATGATCCCGCAGAACATTCGGTAGCGGGCTGTCCGGATTGTTGACAATGACCTTGAATACGACATAGCCGAGCGCAATTTTGTCCTCGATCCAGGAGCCGACCAGCACCCCGATGCCATACCCGACCGCGTACACGATCAGGCTGACCGGTTCATCCAAATATTCGAGCACCATATTGAGGCCAAGCACATAGATCATGATCTCGACCGTGCTGATGGAGGCAGCCAGGTACCGCTGACCCTTCAAGGTCAAGATCATGCGCAGCGTGAAAAAAGAGACATAGACGATTTGTATTGTGAAAATGGCGATGAGAATCGTAAGCATGCGTAATCCTTCCCTTCCGCCGATGCAATGGCAACGCGAGTAATATATTTCTTAACCCTTCTTCCCCTTCAGAAGCACGGCAAAAAAAGAAGGACCCCGGCCGGCAGCGAGGCCACTGAAGAACTTGCGTTTTTCTTCGGAGGCGGTGCAGATAGTATAAAAAGAAGACATTCACCCCGCGTTTTGGAGATGAATGTCTT